>JAYUPO010000152.1:0-12083 GCA_043760085.1 Burkholderiales bacterium | reverse complement strand
CCGGCGCATGCAGGCTGGCGAACTGGTTGGGGAAGCCGTAGATGCGCTCACGGCGCGGCGGGTCGGCCTCGGCTTGCAGGCGGTCAACCAGGCCTTGGTCGAGCCGGGTTTGCAGCGCCTTCATCTCTTGCTGCATGGCCTGCTGCGTGGCCGGCGGCGCGCCCGCAGCAGGCAGGGCAAAGGTGAAACCCCAGGGCACCGCACGCACGGCTTTGCCCAGTGCTTCGAAGGTTTCGGCGAAGCCGGCCATCAGGTCGCACTTGGTCACCAACAGGTAGATCGGCAGGCGGATGCCCAGCACTTGATGCAGCTCCTGCACGCGCGCGCGAACGGTCTGGGCATGCTGCTGCCGCTCGGCCGCGCTCTTGGCCAGCAAGTCGGGCACGGCCACGGTGACCAGCACGCCATTCACCGGCTGGCGCGGGCGCGATTTTTTCAGCAAGGCCAGGAAGCCGGCCCAGGTGGCCTGGTCATTCGCCGGGTCGCTGTCTTGCGTGGTGAAGCGGCCCGCGGTGTCGATCAGCACGGCGCGGTCGGTGAACCACCAGTCACACGCCCGCGTGCCGCCCACGCCGCGCACCGCTTGCTCGCCCATCTTGGCGGCCAGGGGAAACTGCAACCCGGCATTGCGCAGCGCCGTGGTCTTGCCCGAGCCCGGCGCGCCGATGATCAGGTACCAGGGCAACTGGTAGAGGTAGCGGCCCGAGAAGCGGTCATGCAGCTTGCGCCAGGCACTGGCCGCACCCGCCGCACCACCCGCACCACCCGCACTCCCCACACCGCCCGCGGCCAGGCCAAAACGGGCCTGGCGCAGCAGGGCCAGCGCGGCCTCGAAGCGCCCGCGCACCAAGGCCAGGTCGGCGCTTTCGGCATGCGGATCGGGGCCCGCGGGCGCAGCCGCCAGTTGCGCCACCACCTGGGCATTGCCGCGCCGCGCGCGCCAGGCGCGCCAGGCCACCCAGGCGGCCGCGCCCAGCACGATGGCCGCGGTGGTGAGCCAGCGCGCGCGCACGCCATCCAACGGCCGCACATCGCCCACCGCGACCAGTGGGCCGATGAGCCACACCACGCCGAGTGCGGCGAGCAAAAGCACCGCGGCCAGCAGCCAGCGGTTGAACACCAGGCCGAGCAACTTTTTCAACATGCTCTCACCTCGCTGCCGAGGCGGCGCCGGCCAGCGGCGTGGCGCGCGCCACGGCGGGTGTGCGCGCGCTGAGCAGCGTCAATTCCACGCGCCGGTTTTGCGCGCGGTGGGCATCGCTGTCGTTGCCGGCCACCGGCTCGGCGTCGGCCCGGCCTTCGGCGCGCAGCCGGGCCGCGGGCACGCCATGGCTGGCCATCAGTTCGCGCACCGTGCGCGCGCGCTCTTCCGACAAGTGCCAGTTCGAAGGAAAGCGCGCCGTGCGCATCGGCGTGTTGTCGGTGTGGCCAGTGATAAGCACGTCGCCGCCCACGCGCAGCATGGCGTCGCTGATGCGGCGGATGAGTTCCTCGCGCTCGGGCTGCAGGGCCGCACTGCCGCGCGCGAACAGGCCGTCACCACGCAGCGTGACGACGCTGCGATCAACCTCGTCGCGCACCGTCACCTGGCCGGCGCGAATGTCGGCTCGCAGGAATTCCGCCAGCCGCGGCTGCGCCGCCGGCTGCGCCACCGCGGCCATGGGCGGGGGCAGGCGCAGGCGCTGGATGGCGGCATGCACCGGGTCGGCGCGCTCGGCCAGGGCCAGCGTGAGGCCGGCATAGGCCGCCCCCAGCAACAGCAGCACCAAAGCCGCGGTCGCCGCCAGCGGCAGCCACGACAACACCGGGCGTTGCGGCGCGGGGTGGGCAGCCCAATGTTCGGCCAGGGCCGCGGGGTAGGGGCCACGTTGCTGGGCGATGATTTGCGCCAGGCGCGCACGCACGGCTTCGAGCTTGTCGCGCCCGCCTTCGATGACGCGGTAGCGGCCCTCGAAGCCCAGCGCCAGCGCGGCGTAGATCAACTCCAGCAGATCGAGGTGTTCGGCCGGTTTTTCGGCCAGCCGCGCCATCAGCTGGAACACCTTTTCGCCACCGAAGGCCTCGTTGTGGAACTCGGCCAGCAGGCTGTGCCGTGCCCAGGCGCCGGTGCCGCCCCAGGGCGTGTCGGCGGCGGCTTCATCGATCATGGTGCACAGCACGTAACGCGCTGCCATCACGCGCTCGGGCGCGATGCCTTGCTGCTGCGCGGCCGTGACGAATTCGCGGATGCCTTGTGCCAGGCTGGCGCGCAGCGCCGCCACATCGGCCACCTGGCGCGTGTGGCGCAGCGGCGCCACCAGCAGCAGCAGCCGGTTGGCCAGCGCCATGATGGGGTTCAGGCCATGGTCGGGCACCGCGGCGTCGTCTGCGGCGCTCGCGGCGGCCCACGCCGCAGCGCCGCCGTTGCCCGGCGCCGTGCTGGCCCACGCCGCCGGGTTGGGGCGAATGAAGGTGCGCTGCGCGTCGAGCGCCGCGAACGGGTCATTCAGCGCATTGGGGACGTTGGCCATGACGCACCGTGCAGGGTTCGTTGGGCGGGGCTCTCAGGGCTGGCGCAGCGCCCACAGCTCCAATTCGAGCCCGGGAAAGTCACCCGAAACATGCAACGCGACGCTGCCACTTTGTTCGAGCTGTTTCCACAGTTCGCCCTGGCGCTCGACTTCGAAATAGTGGCTGCCGGCGTGATAGGGCAACTGGCGCGGCGCCACCGGCAGGCTGCGCAGCACCAGGCCGGGCAGTTGCAGGTTAACCAGGTCCTTGATGCGCTCGGTGGGGCCGAATTTGCTTTGCGCCGGGAAGCGCTGGCGCAACTGCTCGGCCGGCAGTTGCGCGCGCACGGCCAGCACCAGGCCGGCGGTGCGCAGCAGTTCGGCATCGGCCACCACGGCGGTGCGCACGCCGTGGCTGCGGTCGACCAGCTCGATCTGTTCGGCGTGGCGCTGAATCACGGCCGAGAGCATGTCGCGCAGGTCGCGCACCAGCGGCGTGAACACGCCTTGCAGGTCGTCGTGCCGGTACAGCGGGTATTCGGGCGGCACGCGCGCGCCGCTGGCAAAACTGGCCAGCTCACCGGCCAGTTGCAGCAGGCACTGGTGCACGGGCCAGGGGTGCACGCTGGGCAAGGCGGCGAACTGGCGCAGCAGCGGCTCGGTGCGATTGAGCAGTTGCAGCATCATGAAGTCAGCCACCTCGGACACGCCTTGCCCCAACTGGCCCATTTGCCCGGCCAGCGCGCGCGCACGCTGTTGCACCAGGCCGTGCAGCAGCGCCGCTGTGGCGCTAAGCTGGCCGCTGGCGCTGATGCGCGTTTGCGGCGCGAGGTAGCCGCGGTCGAGCACCAGTTGCCCGTCGCCACGGCGTTCAACCACGCGCGCCACACCCAGGCACGCAAAGGCGTCGCCGGCCTCGCGCTGGCGCAGCAAGGCCAGGCGCGGCGCACCGAGCTGCACCGGCTCGGGGTCGTCGGTGGCATTGGCCTGGTCGCGCAAGGCGGCCTCGACCACGCGGTAGCGGCACAAAGCATCAGCGGTGCCGCCACCGAAGTCGATTTCGGTGGCGCCGCTGCGCGCCAGCGGCACGGCCAGGCAGACCAGTTCGTTGGCCATGTCCCGCGCGACGTTCAGCGCGCTGGGCAGGGCATCGACATCGGGCAGCGAAAACGGCGTGCCGTCGGGCAACACGCCGCGGGCGCGCAGCAAGGCCAGGCGGCCCAGGGCGAGCTGGGCTTCATCGAGCACGATCTCGTCAAAACCCCAGGCATGCGGCTGGCCGGCGCGCACCCGGGCGTCGACCCAGGCCTCGGTGAAGCGCGCCTGCTGCTGGAAGTGGTGCGGTTGCAGGAACAGGCCCTGCGACCAGATGACGCGATGCTGCAAGGCCATCTCGCAGCGCAGGGTCAAGGCTGCACCCGGGCCGTCACGGCCAGGGTGTCGGCATGGATGTGGAACTGCTGCGAGCGCCCTGGCACCACCGCCACCACGCTGCGCCATACCGCATGCTCCAGGTCGCGGTAAGCGGCCAACACGCCCAGGAAGCGGGTTTCGGCGGCGAGGGTGCGCGCGTAGACGCGGCTCTCGCCGGGCTGCAGCGTCAGCTCATCGCGTGCCACCAACTCGGCGCCCAGGGTGGCCTGGTCGGCCTGGTACAGGGCCATGAAGTCAGCCTGTTTGAAGGCCGTGTCGGACTTCAATTCATACACGCGAAGGCGCAAGGGCGACGGCCGCTGCGTCACGCTGGGGTTGAGCGTGGCCGCCGCCACCAGGTTGCCGCTGACGCTTGCCGGTGTGGCCGGCGGCGGCTTGGCGCACGCCTGCAGCCCACCCAGCACCAACACGGCAATGCAGCGGCGGCGCGCCACATCAATGGGGTCGTGAACATCAGCGCAATGGGGTGAGTGCAGCACGACGGCTCCGGCAACGCGGTGCGGTGAAGAATAAGCACGGCACGGCTGATCCATGCGTGACTTAGGTAACCCGCCCGGACGCCAGGGTGCACGCGCAGCCGCCTGGTTTCCAGGTGGTGACGCATGACGGCGCGGCAGGCATGCTGCAAGGCGCCTGGTTTGTGCCAGCATTGACCCCATGCACATGTCTTCAGTTCAAGCGCCTGTTGCCAGGCTGACGTTGCAGCCATGACGACGCAGGTGCACAGCGGCCACACGGCGTTGTCGCGGCACGCCGAGCGCACGCCTGCGGCCGAGTCCGGGCTGCCGGGTGGCGCGGCGGGCGCAGCCAGCCTGCGCCGCCCGCCCGGCTACACCGCCGACCCCGCCCCCACGCTGCCCCCGGCACCGACCGTCGTTGCGGCGCACACGCCGCCCGCATTGCCGTTCCCGCCCACCATCCCGGGCGCGCCGATGAGCGCCGGGCCCGCCGGGGTCTTCACGCCCGCACAACGCGGCGGCAGCGGCGACGCCGTGATGCGCCAGGTGGGCCGCTACCAGATCTTGTCGCGCCTGGGGCGCGGCGGCATGGCCACGGTGTACCGCGCGCACGACCCGCAGATCGGGCGCGACGTGGCGATCAAGTTCCTGCATGCCTCGCTGGCGCAGGAGAGGGAGTGCCATGCGCGCTTCCTGCAGGAGTCGCGTGCAGCGGGCGGTTTGTCGCACCCCAACATCGTGATCGTGCATGACGTCGGCGAGATCGAAGGCCGGCCGTACATGGCCATGGAACTGATCGACGGTGTGCCGTTGTTCGACGTGATGGAGCGTTCGCGCCAGATGCCGTTTCGCCAGGCCGCGGCCATCGGCCGGCAATTGGCCGACGCGCTGGACTATGCCCATGCGCACGGCATCGTGCACCGCGACATCAAGCCCGGCAACATCATGGTGCTGCGCGACGGCCAGAGCATCAAGGTCACCGATTTCGGCATTGCGCACATGGCCGAAAGCGCCCATCAGCACACCCAGGTGGGTGCGGTGCTGGGCACGCCGCAGTACATGTCGCCCGAGCAAACGCGCGGCGAAAAGCTCGATGGCCGCTCCGACCTGTTTTCCACCGGCATCGTGCTCTACCAGATGCTCACCGGCGAGCGGCCGTTCCGCGGTGACAACCTGGTCGCACTGGCCACGCGCATCGCCGGCGAAGAACCGCCCGCGCTGGCGCTGTTGCGGCCCGACACGCCGGCGTCATTGCGCCGCGTGGTCGACCGCTGCCTGGCCAAGGTGCCGGCGCAGCGTTATCAGTCGGGCAAGGAGCTGGCCGCGGCGCTGGCCAAGGTGGTCACCGAACTGGATGAAGCGGCGCGCACGCGGGCCCAACCGCGCCAGGTGCCGTTGCGCGTGAAATGGGCGCTGGCCATGGCCGCCGTGGTGGCGGTGGTGATGGGCTTGACGGCCGCCGTGATCACCCAGCGCCAGTACGCCGCCATGATGGGCCAGGCGATCGACAACGGCGCCGCACTGGCGCGCTTCATCGCCCGCCAGAACGCCCAGGCGGCGCTGGGCGAAGAATGGGAAGTGGTCGATGTGGCAGTGCAGGAGATGATGAAAACCGGCAGCTTCGAGCGCATCGTGGTCGTCGACCCGAACGGCGTGGTGCGTGCATCCAGCCTGCCTGGCCTGGTGAACCTGCCTTATCGCGCGGCCGGCACCACGCCGCTGGAACAGCTTGGCGGCAATGCCGCGGTGGTGCGCTACAGCGCCAACGATGAGCGCGTGCTTGGGTTCGAGGCGCCGCTGATGTTTCAAGACAAGCTGGTGGGCAAGGTGGCGCTGGGCCTGCCCGAGCGGCCGCTGCTGAAGGTGGCGCAGTTGTCGATCACCTTGATGGTGGTGTTGGCCCTGGTCACGGTGGCCGCCGTGGCCGCGGCGATGTACCTGCTGGGTGACTGGTTCGCCCGGCCGATCAGGCTGGTCAGCGAATCGATGGGCGAGTTGGCCAAGGGCCGCTTCGACCACCGCATCGGCGAGCAGCGCAAAGACGAATTCGGTGAACTGTTCGCCGCCTACGACGCCATGGCGATGGCCCTGGAGCAACGCTACGGTGGCCCGCGGCCGCGCCCATCCACCCTGCCCACCCAGGGGCCGGCGACGATGACACCGCTGCCATCGCGGCCATCGCGGACACCTGAGCGGTGATGGCCAAGGCCGCCGGGTCGATGCTGCTGCGCGGCCTGGCGCTGCTGCTGGCCGCGGCGCTGGGCGCCGGCTGCGCGGGCCGCCCCGCGGCACCGGCCGTGCCCGTTGCCGCCATGCCTGCCGCGGCCCCCGGCACCACGCCCGGCCCGGCCGGCGCGTTGCAGACCGGTGTCGTGCTGGGCCGCAGTGAGCGCCTGTTGGTGTACCAGCCGGTGGCCGGTGAAACGCTGGCCAGCATCGCCCGCCGCTACCTGGGCGACGCCAGGCAGGCCTGGCAGATTGCCCAAGCCAACAACGACACCTGGGTCGTTGAGGCCGGCACGCCGCTGGTCGTGCCGCTGCGGGCCAGCAACCCGCTGGGTGTGGCCGCGCAGGGTTGGCAGGGCGTTGTGGTGCTGGCCTATCACCGGCTGGGTGTGCCGGCATCGAAGATGACCGTCACGGCCGAGCGCTTCGAAGCGCAACTCGAATGGCTGCTGGCCCAGCACTACCAGGTGCTGCGCCTGAGCGACATGCAGGCCTTTCTGGCAGGCAAGCAGGCCGTGCCGCGCAAGGCCGTGGTGCTGACGTTTGACGACGGCTATGAATCGGTCTACCGCCTGGCATTCCCGCTGCTGAAGAAACACGGCCTGCCGGCCACGGTGTTCGTCTACACCGACTTCATCGGCGCTCGTGATGCGCTGAGCTGGGCGCAGATCCAGGAGATGCAGCGCTCCGGGCTGGTTGACATCCAGGCCCATTCCAAGACCCATGCCAACCTGGTTGAACGCAGCGCCGGCGAGGGTGACGCCGCCTACCGGCAGCGCCTGGACACCGAGCTGCGCCAGGCGCGCAGCGTGATCGAACGCAACCTGGCGCCGTTGCCGGTGAAAGTGCGGCAGTTCGCCTTTCCGTACGGCGACGCCAATGCCCCGGTGCTGGACGCGCTGCAGCGCAACGGCTACGAGTTGGGCCTGACGGTGAATGCGGGCAGCAACCCGTTTTACACCTGGCCGTTGCTGCTCAAGCGCACCATGATCCTGGGCGATCATGACCTCAACGCCTTCAAGGCCCGCGTGCAGCCGGCGCGCGCGCCCATGCGGCCATGAAGGCGGGCGCCGCCGTCCTGTTGACGCTGGCGTTAAGCGCCTGCGGCACGCCGATGCCCAGCTTCAACCTGCCCGGCCCCTTGCCCGCGCCGGCCGGCGCGGCAGCGGCAGCGGCCAGTGCGCCCGGCAAGGCTGACCCGGCGTTGGTGCAGTTTGTGCACCAGCACCGCCAGGCCGCGGTGCACGCCGCCGCGGCCAGCCATTGGGCCGACGCGGCCTGGTCCGCCGAGGTGGTGCTGGCCGTGGCGCCGGGGGACATCGAGGCACGCTCGATCCGCGAGCTGGCGCAGTCGGCCAGCCTGGCCTTGCTGAACGAGGTGCTGCCGCGCGCGCGCCAGGCGCGCGAGCGGGGCGAGCTGGATCTGGCCATGCGCCTGTACCTGGAAGTGCTGGGGGCGGTGCCGCACCACACCGGCGCAGCCGATGCGCTGCGCGACATCGAGCGTGTGCGTTCGCAACGCGGCAGCCAGGCGCCACGCCAAACGGTGGCGCCGCGCAGCGCTGCCGACGCCAGCGAGCGCAATGATGTCGAACACGCCATGTTGTTGGCGCAGCAAGGCGAAGTCGAGGCCGCCATCGCACTGCTGCAGCCCCTGGCCGCGGCACAGCGCGACAACACCGCCTTGCGCAACGCCCTGGCCGAACTGCACTTTCGCCACGCCGAGAGCCTGGCCGCGGCCAACCGGCCCGCGGCCGTTGCCGCGCTGGAACGCAGCCTGCAGTGGCAGCCTGGCCACCGGCTGGCCGCAGCCCGGCTCAAGGAGTGGCGCGTCGCCCCGCTTGCACCCGCGCCCAGCCGGCGCTGAACAGGCTGCGGCCTGGGGGCGTGGCCGGCCGGCTCAGCACTTGCTGGCGGGCAGGCGTTTTTTCAACTCGTAGGCTTTCTCACGCTCCAGCCGGGCAGTGCGGTGCTCGATGTCCAGCTTGAGCACTTCGCTCCAGGCCGCAATGGCGCCGCACACATCCTGCTTGGCCATGGCCGTGCGGGCCTCACGGGCGTAGCGGGTGATGCCGGCCTGGCGCTCACGCTCGCGTTTGGCCGCCTCGGCCGGGTTGTCTGTTGCCACCAGCGCCGGCGCGGGTGGTGACACGGGCGTCGCGGCCGGCTCGCTCACCTGGGGCTCGGCCGGCGTGTTGCGCGATGCCTTGGCCGGTGGTTGCGGCGCGGGCGGCTGCTTGCCGGGCACGCGAATCACCTGGCCCAGTTGCAGTTGCCGTGGCACCTTGAGGCCGTTGTACTTGGCCAGCGCGTAGAACAGGTCGCGGTCGTTCAAGAAGCGTTGCGCGATGGTGGCCAGTACATCGCCCGACTGCACTTTGTAGCTGAAGGATTCACGGCCGAGCAGGCCGGTGGCGTCTTCGCGAATCTGGCGCATGAAGCTTTGGGCCGTCTTTTGTTGCGGCTCGGCAGCCAGGACCTTTTGCAGCTCAGCCACGGCCTGGTCTTCCTGGCCGGCGTTGAGCAGGTCGCGCACGCTTTGCAGCGTGGCATGAATGTCACGCTCGCCAAGACTCGTTGACGCGCCCGCAGATGCCGCGCTCTCCGGGGCCTTGGTTGCCGCTGCCGCCTGGCTGGCGGCGCCGGACCCCGGCTTGGGCGTTGGCCGCTGCGGTTCAGCGGGCTCGGTAGCGCAAGCCCCCAAAAAGGCGCAGGCAATGGCAACCGTTAGCAAGCGGATTTGACGGGGCGGTAGGGTGCGCAGCATGGCGAGGCGGTGGCAGATATTCTGGGCCAAGTACGCAGGCCCACTGCCGCAACGGCGCAACGCGAACCCCACCGCATTCGCGGGGGCACACCTCAGCGCAATGCCTGCTGCGCGTTCGCGGCCGCCAACGTGCCGCCCAAGCCGGCGGCTTTGAGCGTCTGCGTGAATCTGGCCGCATCTTGATAACCGATGACTCGTACACCCGTCAATTCGCGGCCCTGGGCATCGAAGAAGATCGTTCCCGGTGGGCCGAACAGGTGAAAGCGTTTGAGCAACGCGCGGTCATCGTCGTGGTTGGCCGTGACATCGGCCTTGAGCAACAGAGCCTGGCTCATGAGCGCGGCCACTTGTGGATCGGTGAAAGTGAAGCGTTCCATTTCCTTGCACGACACGCACCAGTCGGCATAGAAGTCGAGCAGCACGGGGCGGGTGGTGGCCTTCAATTCGGCGTCGAGTTCGGCCACGTTGTGCACGCGCTTGAACGCCAACGCGGGGGCTTGTGCCGGCGCCTGCCACAACGCCAGGCTGGGCGGTAACACCGGCTGGATGATCCACACCGCCACGCCCAGCAACAACACACCGAAGACCTTCTTGATGCCCAGCATCCACGGCCCGGCCCGGGGCAGCAAGGCGCCGGCCGAGGCCCCCACCAGCAGCAGCGGCACGCTCATGCCGAACGACAGGGCCAGCAGGGCTGCGCCGCCCAGCACCACATCGCGTGTCTGGCTGATGAACAACAGCGCGCCGGCCAAGGGTGCGCTGACGCAGGGGCTGACGATCAGGGCCGACAGCGCACCCATCATGAACACGCCGGCCAGCCTCCCGCCGCCGTGGCCGTGCGACAGGTCGGTCAACCGCTGCTCCAGGGCCGCGGGCAGGCGCAGCGCGAAGACATCGAACATGGCCAGCGCCAGCAGCACCATCACCAATGCGAAGGCACCGAGCACCCAAGGCGTTTGCAGTGCCGCGGCCAGGCCTTCGCCGGCCAGGCCGGCGGCCACGCCGAGCGCGGTGTAGACCAGGCCCATGCCCAGCGAATACACCGCCGCCAACCCCAGGCCGCGGCCGCGCGAGACGGCGTTGCCCTGGCCCACGATGATGGACGACAAGATGGGCACCATGGGCAACACGCAGGGTGTGAAGGCCAGCAGCAGGCCCATCAGTGCAAAGGCACCGGCGATGGCCCACAACCGGCCACTGCGCAGGACATTGAGCACGCTGGCGCTGTCGTCGCTTTCGACGCTGTTGGCAGCGTTGGCGCCGGGTGCGGGCACGGCGCTGCCGGATACGGCGCTGCCCCCACCCACGCCGGGCGCGGCCACCGTGAGCATGCGCGCGCTGGCGTTGCCGCCAAAACCGGCCAGGCTGACGTTGGCCTGCAAGGTTTGCGGCGGGTAGCACAGGCCGGCGTCGGCGCAGCCCTGGCTGGTGATGGCGAGTTTGAACTCGGGCCCGGCTTCGCGCACGGGCACGCGGATGCGGACATCGCCGCGGTGGGTCTCAACGTCTTTCTGGAAGGTCTGGTCGAACTTCACCTTGCCCGCCGGAATATCGGGTGCGTCGAGCGTGGCCGCCGTGGCGTCAAAGCGGAAGGCTTCACGGTACAGGTAGTAGCCCGGCGCCACGACGATGCGCACTTCAGCCGCGCGTTCATCCAGCGCACGAACGCTCACGACAAAGGCGCGTTCTGGCTCCAGGAACTCAGCCGCCGCTACAGCGAAACCGGCGAGCGTCAACGCGGCCACAACCCAGCAAACCAGGCGATGCAGAAAGTGGCGTGGCGTGGGCTTCATCACAACGGTAGAGCGCTCAGGGTTGCCAAAGGTTGCGGCAGCTTAGCCGTAAAAGCGCCGGCGCGTCAGGATCAATGCCGCGCCATATGCCAGCACGGCATACGTCAGCAACACCGCCAGGGCGCGCCAGCCCTGCTGTGGCCATTGGCCAATGACCAGGGGGCGCACCAATTCCACGGCCGCGGTGAGCGGCAGCCAGCGCCCCAGCTCAGCCAGCCAGGGCGGCAACTGTGCGCTGGGAAAGTACACGCCGCTGATGAAGGTCATGGGCGTGAGCACCAGCGTGAAGTAGTAGGTGAAGAAGTCGTAGCCCTTGGCCAGTGCGGTGAACACCAGGGCCAGGGCCGAGAACGTGAGCCCCACCAGGAACAGCACCGGCAACGCCAGCAGCAGCGTGGGCGCGCGGCTGATGTTCAGCGCGGCCAGCACGGCGGTGATGGCCACGGCCGTGATCAGGCTCTTGATGGCGGCCCAGAGCATTTCGGCGAACACGATCTCATCGAGCGTGACCGGGGTGTTGAGGATGCCCTCCCAGGTGCGTTGCACCTGCATGCGCGAGTAGGCCGAATACATGGCCTCGAACGAGCCGGCGTACATGGTGCTCATGCAGATGCTGCCCGAGGCCAGGAAGAGGATGTAGGGCAGATCGTTGACGCGGCCCACCAGGGCGCCCAGGCCGTAGCCGAACGCCACCAGGATGATCAGCGGCTCGGCGATGTTGCCCAGCAAGCTGGGCACAGCGAGCTTCTTCCAGACCAGCCAGTTGCGTTGCACGACGGGCCAGCAGCGCAGCGAGATGCGCGGCGCGGCGAACCAGGACAGCAGCGAGGGGGCGGCGGTGGTAGCGGTCTGGTTCATGCGTCGTCGCGGATCTGGCGGCCGGCAAGTTTGAGAAACAAGTCTTCGAGATTGGCTG
>JAYUPO010000151.1:0-12090 GCA_043760085.1 Burkholderiales bacterium | reverse complement strand
GTTGGATTGCGCAGCGCGGGCTCGGGCCGGCAACGCCGGTCAATTCAAACGTTAGCGCTGCCGCCCGGGCGGGCGTGGTGCGGGCGGGCGCGGTGCGTGTGGGCGTGGTGCGGGCGGGCGCGGCGCGCTCGGTTGCGGCGGTGGTGCGTCGGCCCGGGCTTCGGCGCGCGCCTGTTCAAGCAAGGGCGGCAGCTCGTCGGCTGCCAGGCCTTTGAGCGCGCAGAAGTTGGGCAGCGTCAGGGTGGTGGCTTCAAAGTCGCGCAGCAGCCGCGCACGGTTGCGCCGCTGCTGTTCCAGCTCAGCCCGTTGCGCCTGTTCGTTTTCCTGTTCCTGCACCTGGCGCTGCTGCATGATTTGCTGGCGCCGCGCCAATTCATCGGCCGCCGCCTGGCGGTGTTCGGTACTGAGTTCGCCAGCGAGCGCGCCGTCAAGATCAAAGCGCTGCGGGCTGCGCACCAGGGCTTGCAGATAGGCCCGGGCGCCGGTGTAGCGGCGAAAAAAGGCCGACAAGGCCGGCTTGCTGAACACGCCCGGGGCGCGCTGCTGGATGTCCGCTTGAATGCGCAGTTTGAGCGGCAGGATGCGGCCGCCGAACAGCGCCGGGAAGCGCCGTTTCAGCTCATCAGCGCACTGCTGCGCGGTCAGCGTGGCGGGCGCTTTAGCGGTATCTGCGGGCGGGGTGGGGTCGGGCTCGGTCATGGTCAGGCGGGCATGCCCGGGGTGCGGGCGGGGGCGGAATTGTCACCTGCGGCCCCGACCGCATGGCCCGGGTTGAAGACTTCGGCTTGCCGCCCTTGGCCACCCAAGTACCGGCACAGGGCCGCTTGTGCGCCGTGGGTCACGATGATGCGCGGCGCGCCGCTGGCCGCCACGGCACGCAGCAGGCCGGGCCAGTCGGCATGGTCACTGAGCACGAAGCCAGCACCACGCGCCCGGCGCTGCCCGCGCAGTTGCATCCAGCCGCTGGCGAAGGCCATGCGCACCTCCAGGCCGGCCACGGTCGAGCCCAGGTCAGACTGCGGCGGCGCCAGCAGCAGCGCGCCGCGCAACATCGAGGCATCGGCCTGGTCCAGCGGCCGGGTCGGCGGCAGCGCCACGCCGCTGGCCAGGTAGGCGGCGTTCATGGCTTGCACGGCGCGGTGCGCGAAGATCGGCCCCAGGCCGCTTTCCACCCCGGCCAGCAGGTGCTGCGCCTTGCCCAGGCTGTAGCCCCACAGCACGCTCACGGCGCCGGCCTCGGCGTTGGCCTGCCACCAGGCGTTGATGGCGCTGAAAACATCCGCCTGCGCCGGCCACTGGTACAGCGGCAGGCCGAAGGTGGATTCGGTGATGAAGCAGTCGCAGCGCACAGGCTCGAAGGGCGGGCAGGTGGGGTTGTGGTCGCTGCTGGCGCTGAGGTAGTAGTCGCCCGAGACGACCCACACCTGGCCGCCATGCTCCAGCCGCACCTGCGCCGAGCCCAGCACGTGGCCAGCGGGGTGCAGGCTGATGCGCACGCCGCGGTGCTGGATGCTGGCGCCATAGGCCAGGGTGTCGAGCGTGATCGCCCCCAGGCGCGCACGCAGCACGGCTTGCCCGGCAGCACAAGCCAGGTAGTGGCCATGGCCGCGGCGCGCGTGGTCCGCATGCGCATGGGTGATGACGGCATGGCTGACGGCGCGCGACGGGTCGATGTAGAAGTCGCCGGGCGGGCAATACAGGCCGCGCGGCGTGGCCACAACGAGATCGGCGCTCGTGTCCATTCGCATTGGCGCTGCGCCGAAGCCGCGTCCGGTCAATACCGGCCGGCGGCGCCGGCCAGGCGCAGGTAAAGGTTGGCCGTCCAGGCGACGAAGCCGCGCGAGGCCCAGCGGCGCCAGCCTTTGGCCACCGGCGGGGCGGTGATTTCGCGCGACACGGCGGCGCTGGCGTCGAAGCGCTGGCGCAATTCGGCGGCGAAGGCCGGGTCGTTGATCACAGCGTTGGCTTCAAGGTTGAGCAGCAGCGACAGCGGGTCGATGTTGGAGCTGCCCACGGTGGCCCAGTCGTCATCCACGATCGCCACCTTGGCATGCAGAAAGGCCGGCGTGTATTCATAGATGCGCACGCCATGGGCCAGCAGCTCTTCATACAGTACGCGCGCGGCCAGCGCGGCGAAACGGTAGTCGACCTTGCCCTGCAGCAACAGGCGCACCTGCACGCCGCGGTCGGCCGCCTGGCGCAGCACACGGCGAAAGGTGCGGCCGGGGTAGAAGTACGGGCAGATGATTTCCACGCGCTGCCGCGCCTTGCGGATGGCTGCGATGTAGACATGTTCGATGGCCCGGCGCTGGCGCAGGTTGTCGCGCACCACAAAGCCCACAGGCACCGGCTGCAGCGCTTCGTCGAGCACCGCGGCCTCGGGGTTGATGCTCAGTTCGCGCAGCAGCCGCAGCGTGGTGTGCACCGGCCGCGCGCTGCGCGCCAGGGCACGCACCTCGTGGCGCCAACTGCCGCCCAGCGTGGCACGCGCCCACATGGCATGCGCGGTGTGGCCCACCGGCTGCGCCACCGGGCCGCGCAGTTCGACGGCGAAGTCGAGCCGCGGCGTGTCGCACACACCATGGTTCTGGTCGAAGCGGTCGTCGATGACGTTGATGCCGCCCACGAACGCCACTTCACCGTCAACAGCACAGAGCTTCTGATGCAGCCGGCGCAACTGGCCGGGCTGGAACCAGGCCCACCAGCGGTCGATCGGGCGAAAGACCACCAGGTCGATGGATTCATGCGCCAGCCATTGCCGCACCTTGCGCAGCGTGTCCTTGGAGCCGAAGCCGTCGATCACCACGCGCACGGCCACGCCGCGCTGCGCCGCGGCCAGCAGCGCATCGGCCACGGCGCGGCCGGCGGCGTCGTCCTGGAAGATGTAGGTGGCCAGCCAGATTTCGCGCTGCGCGCCCGCCATGGCCTCGCACATGGCCGGAAAGAGCTCATCGCCACCTTGTAGCAAACGCACGCTGTTGCCGCCCACGAACGGCGGCCGTGGCAGCAGTTGCCAGCCATCAATGTCGGGTTGCAGGGGCTCGCGCATGGCCGGGTTGGATCAAGTCAATTCGAGTTCGGCCACCAGGGGCAGGTGGTCGGACATGCGCGCCCAGGCCGTGCCGCGCGGCACGCTGGTGGAGTGGCAGGCCAGGCCGCGCATGTAGATGCGATCGAGCGCGAACACGGGCACGCGCGAGGGGAAGGTCAGGCGCGAGGCCAGGCGGCCGGCCGGCGCGCGCGCCCGGTCCAGGCCGATCTCGCGCATCGGGCCATCCAGCCGCTCACCCCAATCGTTAAAGTCACCGGCCACCAGCAGCGGCTCTCCGGCCGGCACTTCGCTGGTGATGAACTCGGCCAGGCGCTGGATCTGCCGCACGCGGCTGGAATGCACCAGGCCCAGGTGCACCACCACCGTGTGCACCCAGCGCTTCTTCCACAGCACCGGCACGTGCAGCAGGCCGCGCTGCTCGAAGCGGTGGTCGCTCACGTCATGGTGGCCAACGTCGCCCATCGGCCAGCGCGACAGCAGCGCATTGCCATGCTCGCCATGGCGCGTGGTGGCGTTGGTGCGGTAGGCCACGTCATAACCGTCTGGCGCCAGGAAGTCGGCCTGGCCGCCTTCGGGCCAACCGAACCAGGTGCGGTCGAAGTGGCGTGCCGCGCGCGTGTGGTACAGGCTCACCTCCTGCAGGAACACCAGGTCGGCGTCGAGTGCTTCCACACCCAGGCCGAGGTTGTGGATTTCCAGCCGCTTGCGCGGGCCCATGCCGCGCACGCCCTTGTGAATGTTGTAGGTAGCCACGCGCAAGGTCGTGGGCGAAAACAAGGAGCTGGCCGCGAAGGCCGACGACGAAAACGGGTTCATGTGTGGCGCGGTAAATGCAGGATGGCCTCGGCATTGCTGGGCGAAAAACAGCGGTCGGCGGCCTCCCGCCAGGGCAACCATTGGTGCGCCAGATGTTCGCGCGGGTTCAGCGTAACCGGCCAGCGCGCGGGCAGGCGCAAGCCGAAGACATGTTCGGTGTTGTGCGTGACGCCCGGCGCGTAGCGGTGGCGCCAGACCGGGTAGATCTCGTACACGTTGCTCAAGTGCCAGTCATGCAGGGCGCTGGCCGGCAATTGCGGGTTGCCGATCAATATGCCGGTTTCTTCTGCCACTTCGCGCTGACAGGTGAGCGAGAGCGGTTCATCGATGTCATCTTTGGAGCCGGTGACGCTTTGCCAGAAGCCGGGGTGGTCGGCGCGCTCGATGAGCAAGACATCGAGCGCGGCGGTGTGGATGACCACGAGGACCGATTCGGGAATCTTGGGCCGACTGCCAGTCATTTCCAACGTTTTATTTGGTTGTTCAGCGTTTGACGATTCGATCGCGCAGCCAGGCCGCGAACGTGGTTTCGTCAACTTCGCCGGCCGCCAGCCCGAATATGGCCAAAGTGGCCTCTGCCTGGGTAGCCTTCAGGCGCCAACCGTTCAGGCCGAGGAACATGCCGAGGCTCAGAAACGCGGCGCGTTTATTGCCATCCACAAACGGGTGGTTCTGTGCCAAGCCAAAACCGTAGGCCGCGGCGAGCGCGGCGACATCGGGGTCGCCATAGGCCGCCAGATTCAGCGGCCGGGCCAGCGCTGACTCCAGCAAACCCGTGTCACGCAGGCCAGACGCGCCACCATGCTGGGCCAGGCTCTCGTCGTGCAACAAGACCAGCATGCGCTGGTCGATCCAGCGCCAGCTCACTTGGCCAACGCCCGAAAAGTGTCGCGAAATTCACGCATGAATTCGCGGCCCAACTCAAGCTGTTCCGCAAAGCCAGGGTCGAGGGCAGTCAATGACACGCCGTCGGGCGTATCGCTGACGTAAAGCATGTCGCCCTTCTCCACCTTCAGCCGCGCCAGCACCTCCTTCGGCAGGATGACGCCGACGGAGTTGCCGATCTGGGTGAGCTTCAAGGCGTGCATGGTGGGCTCCAAGGTTGTTATAACGAATGTTATACGCAACCATGAAACCCAGGCAAGCTGGGTGTGCAGGCACCCACCCTAAGCGGCCGACTGCGTGTTGCGTAGCCGAATGTGCAGCTCACGCAACTGCGCTTCATCCACCACGCTGGGGGCGCCAGTAAGCAGGCATTGCGCGCGCTGGGTCTTGGGGAAGGCGATCACGTCGCGGATCGATTCGGCCCCGGCCATCAGCGTGGCAATGCGGTCCAGCCCGAAGGCCAGGCCGCCGTGCGGCGGCGCGCCGTATTGCAGCGCGTCGAGCAGGAAACCGAACTTGGCCTGCGCCTCTTCGGGCCCGATCTTCAGCGCGTTGAAGACCTTGCTCTGCACGTCTGCGCGGTGAATGCGCACCGAGCCGCCGCCAATCTCCCAGCCGTTCATGACCATGTCGTAGGCCTTGGACACGCAGGCGCCGGGGTCGGTGTCCATCAGGTTTTCATGGCCGTCTTTCGGCGCGGTGAAGGGGTGGTGCACGGCGTTCCAGCGGCCCGCCGCTTCATCGTGTTCGAACATGGGAAAGTCCACCACCCACAGCGGCGCCCAGCGCACTTCGAACAGACCCTTGCTGCGGCCGAACTCGCTGTGGCCGATCTTCACCCGCAGCGCACCCAGGCCATCGTTCACCACCTTGGCTTTGTCCGCACCGAAAAAGATCAGGTCGCCGTTGGCCGCGCCGGTGCGTTGCAGGATGATGGCAATGGCTTGGTCGTGGAGGTTCTTGACGATGGGCGACTGCAAGCCTTCGCGGCCCTTGGCCACATCGTTGACCTTGACCCAGGCCAGGCCCTTGGCGCCGTAGATCTTCACGAACTCGGTGTAGCCGTCGATCTCGCCGCGGCTCATCTCGCCGCCACCGGGCACGCGCAGCGCCGCCACGCGCCCGCCCACGGCGTTGGCCGGGCCGGAGAAGACCTTGAAGTCCACCGTCTTCATGGCGTCCGTCAGCTCGGTGAATTCAAGCTTGACGCGCAGGTCAGGCTTGTCCGAGCCGAAGCGGTGCATGGCTTCGCTGTACTTCATCACCGGGTACTCGGGCAGCTCCACCCCCAGGGCCTTGCGGAACACGGTGCGGATCATGCCTTCGGTGATGGCGCGGATCTCGGCTTCATCGAGGAACGAGGTTTCGATGTCGATCTGCGTGAACTCGGGCTGGCGGTCGGCGCGCAGGTCTTCATCGCGGAAGCACTTGACGATCTGGTAGTAACGATCGAAACCAGCCACCATCAGCAACTGCTTGAACAACTGCGGCGACTGCGGCAGCGCGAAGAAGGTGCCGTCATGCACGCGGCTGGGCACCAGGTAGTCGCGCGCGCCTTCGGGCGTGCTGCGCGTGAGCATCGGCGTTTCGATGTCGACGAAGCCCAACTCATCAAGGTACTTGCGCACCTCAATGGCCACGCGGTAGCGCAGCATCAGGTTCTTCTGCATCGCCGGGCGGCGCAGGTCAAGCACGCGGTGCGTCAGGCGGGTGGTTTCAGACAGGTTGTCGTCATCGAGCTGGAACGGCGGCGTGACGCTGGCGTTGAGCACTTCCAGCTCCAGGCACAGCACCTCGACCTTGCCGCTGACCAGGTTGGCGTTTTCGGTGCCGGCCGGGCGCGCACGCACGCGGCCCACGATCTTCAGGCAGAACTCGTTGCGCACGTTCTCAGCCGTGGCGAACATGTCTGGGCGATCAGGGTCGCAAACGATCTGCACCAGGCCTTCGCGGTCGCGCAGGTCGATGAAGATCACGCCGCCATGGTCGCGCCGGCGGTGGGCCCAACCCATCAGGGTGACGGTCTGGCCGAGCAGCGTGTCGCTGACGAGGCCGCAGTAAGTGGTTCGCATGCAAAAACTCCGGGGGTTCGATTCGGGTGGCCGCGCGGCACGGGGCGGCGCGGCGGGCGGTGGCCGGGTTGGCGTTTGCAGGCCGTGTTGCAGGCCTTCAGGGTTGAGCAGCGGCCGGCATGCTCAACCCGCCGGGTTTCGGCTGCTGTCCGGCCCCACCACACCCATGGAAATGATGTACTTCAGGGCCTCGTCCACGCTCATGGCCAAAACCACCACGTCACTGCGCTGCATCATCAAAAAGAAGCCCGAGGTCGGGTTGGGCGTGGTCGGCACGTACACGCTCACGTATTCGCCGGGCAGGTGCTGAGCCACCTCGCCGCCCGGCGCGCCGGTGACGAAGGCGATGGTCCAACTGCCCAGGCGCGGGTACTGCACCAGCACGGCTTCGCGAAAGGCGTTGCCGTTGCTGGAAAACAGCGTGTCCGAGACCTGCTTGACCGAGTTGTAGACCGACTTGACGATGGGAATGTTGCCCAGCAGCCGATCCCACTGGCGCAGCGCCCATTGGCCGACGAAATTGGCCACGAACATGCCGGTGAGCACCAGGGCCAGGGCCAGCACGATGACGCCCAGCCCCGGCACATGACGCAGTTGTTCGATGGCGGCATGCATGCTGGCCGGCAGCACGGCTTGCGACAGCGACAGCACCGAGGCGAAGACGCCATCCACCGCGCCGAGCAGCCACGACAGCACCCAGATGGTGATGGCCAACGGCAGCCAAACCAGCAACCCGGCGAAGAGGTACTTCTTCACGTGCTGGACGACGGGGTGCCGGCCGCGGGCGCTGGCGCAGCCACCGGGGCAGGGGCCGGCGCAGCCGGGGCCGCCTTGGCATCCACTGGCTTGGCAGGCGCCTTGTCAACCGCGGTCTCGCCAGAGGCCGGCTTGTCGGAGGCGTCCTTGGCGGCGCCTTCCGTGGCAGCGTCACCCGCAGCGGGCTTGGTCTTGTTGCCGTCGCGAAAGTCCGTCACGTACCAACCCGAGCCCTTGAGCTGGAAACCCGCTGCGGTCAGTTGTTTGGCGAACGTCTCTTCGCCACAGGCCGGGCAGGTGCTCAGCACCGGATCGGACAACTTTTGCAGCACGTCCTTCGCGTGCCCGCATTGCGCGCATCGATAGGCGTAGATCGGCATGGCTAAACCCTTGACGCAAAACAGAAAATTATAAGGGCCGGTGCCCACGGCGCCGCTGCCTACGGCAGCGCCCGATCAGCGGCCGATGCCGGCCATGTGGTGCACGGCTTCGTGCCGGTTGAGCAACCACTGCGGCAGCAGCGAGCCCGCCACCATGCCGGCAAAGGCCGCGAGCAGGCCGGCCAGTTGGCCAGGAAAGGCTTCACCCAGGGTGCTGACTTGCGGAAAGTACAGCAGCCACACCCCGATGCCCGCACCCAGCGAGAACACCGCGCCTTGGGTGGTGGCACGCCGCCAGTACAGGCCCATCACCAGGGGCACGAAGGCCCCGACCAGGGTGACCTGGTAGGCCGACGACACCAGGTCATAGATCGGCGTGCCCTTCATGACCACTGCGTACGCCAGCACCAGCGCGGCGAAGACGACGATGCTCCAGCGTGTGGCCAGCAGTTGCTGCTTATCGTCCATGTCCGGCCGCAGGTTCTTAAGGATGTTTTCGACGAAGCTGGTGGAAGGCGCGAGCAAGGTGGCCGACGAGGTGCTCTTGATGGCCGACAGCAGCGCACCGAAGAACAGGATCTGCATCAGCAGCGGCATCTTGGTCAACACGAAAGTGGGCAGCAGGCGCTGGTAGTCGTCTTTGGCGATGTCCAGCGCCTGCTGGCCCATCACCACCACCGCCGCACAGACGATGAACATGGGCACGAAGGCGAACAGGATGTAGCTCACGCCGCCGATCACCGCGCCGTTGCGCGCGGTGTTGGCATCTTTGGCCGAGGTGACGCGCTGAAACACGTCTTGCTGCGGAATGCTGCCCAGCATCATGGTGATGGCAGCGGCGATGAAGAAGGCCACATCCTTGAAGCCGGGCTCGGGCAGAAAGCGCCACAGGTCCGCGCTGTTCATCATCGCAAAGACCTTGTCGGAGCCGCCCGCCAGCTCACCGGCAAACACGGCGATGACCGACAGGCCAATCACCAGCACGATCATCTGGATGAAATCAGTCCAGGCCACGGCGAGGAAGCCGCCCACCACCACGTACACCAGTACGGCCAGGGTGCCCACGATCATGCCGGCGGTTTCAGACATGGCGCCGTTGGTGAGCACCGAGAACACCAGCCCCAACGCAGTGATCTGCGCGGCCACCCAGCCCAGGTAGCTCAGGATGATGGCGGACGAACAAAACACCTCCACGCCGCGGCCGAAGCGGCGGCGGTAGTAGCCGCCGATGGTCAGCAGGTTTTGCCGGTACAGCTTGGCGGCGAAGAACAGGCCGACCAGGATCAGGCACGTACCGGCGCCGAACGGGTCTTCAACCACCGCACCCAGCCCGCCCTGCAGGAACTTGGCTGGAATGCCCATCACGGTTTCGGCGCCGAACCAGGTGGCGAAGGTGGTGGTGATGACCATGATCAGCGGCAGGCGGCGCCCGGCCACCGCGAAGTCGCTGGTGGTCTTGATGTGCCGGCCGGCCCACACGCCGACGGCCAGGGTGCCCAGCAGGTACAGGACGACAAAGACGATCAGCGTCGTGTTCATGGCGGTTGCGTTGCGGCGATGGAGTTGGCTCGCGCACCACGCTGTGCGCGGTGGGGGCGAGAGGCGGTGGCGATTATCTTCGCGCGCAACTTGGCGCGGCCGCCTACCCGCCGCGCCAGTGTTGCTTGAGCAACATGGCCAGGGCGCCGATGACGAACCCGATCAGCGCGTACAACAGACGTTGCAGCAAGCGGTTGGTGCGCCGTTGCTCGTCCACCAACGCGCGCAGCGCCTGGTCTTGCTCGGGTTGCCGGCGCAGCAGCGCCTGGTGCAGCAAGCGCGGCAATTCGGGCAGCAGTTGGGCGTAGCGCGGTGCCTCCTTCTTCAAGCGCTCGCCCAGGCCGGCAAAGCCCAGTTGGCCATGCATCCAACGTTCGAGAAACGGCTTGGCCGTACTCCACAAATCAAGCTCCGGGTCGAGCTGGCGGCCCAGGCCTTCGACGTTGAGCAAGGTCTTTTGCAGCAGCACCAGTTGCGGCTGGATTGCAACGTTGAAGCGGCGCGAAGTCTGGAACAAACGCATCAGCACCTGGCCCAGCGAAATGTCTTTCAGCGGCCGATCGAAGTGCGGCTCGCACACGGCGCGCACGGCGCCTTCCAGAGCATCGATGCGTGTGTCAGCCGGCACCCAGCCGCTTTCCACGTGCAGTTCGGCCACGCGCTTGTAGTCGCGCCGGAAGAAGGCCAGGAAGTTCTGCGCCAGGTAGTCCTTGTCGCTTTCGGTGAGCGTGCCGATGATGCCGAAATCGAGCGCAATGAAACGCCCGAACGTGGCCGGTTCCAGGCTGACCTGGATGTTGCCGGGGTGCATGTCGGCGTGAAAGAAGCCGTCGCGAAAGACCTGGGTGAAGAAGATGGTGACGCCGTCGCGGGCAAGCTTTTTCAGGTCCACCCCGGCGACACGCAAGCGCTCGGTCTGGCTGACCGGCACGCCGTGCATGCGCTGCATCACGATCACGCCGGGCCGGCACAAGTCCCACACCATCTCGGGCACCAGCACCAGGTTCAGCCCGTGCATGTTGCGCCGCAGTTGCGCGGCGTTGGCAGCCTCGCGCACGAGGTCGAGTTCATCGTGCAGGTAGATGTCGAACTCGGCCACCACTTCGCGCGGCTTCAGGCGGCGGCCGTCTTCACTCAGCCGCTCGACCCAGCGCGCCAGGCGGTGCAGCAAGTTCAGGTCGCCCTCGATCACATTGAGCATGCCCGGGCGCAGCACCTTCACCGCCACCTCGCGCCCGCCCTTCATGACGGCAAAGTGAACCTGGGCAATGGAGGCGCTGGCCACCGGCTCGGCGTCGAAGCTTTCAAACAGCTCAGTCAGCTTGCGGCCGAAGGCGCCTTCAACCAGGGCCGCAGCCTGCGTGGCAGGGAACGGCGGCACACGGTCTTGCAGCTTGGCCAGTTCGTCGGCAATGTCCAGCGGCAGCAGGTCGCGCCGGGTCGACAGCACCTGGCCGAACTTGACGAAAATCGGCCCTAGCCGCTCGAATGCGCGGCGCAGCCGTTCGCCCCGCGGCGCATCCAGCTGCCGGCCCACCGTGGCCAGGCGCACCAGAGCGCGTACCCAGGGCTGACGAAAGCCCGACAGCGCCAACTCGTCCAGGCCAAAGCGCAAGAAGGTGAAGGCGATGAAGCCCAGCCTGAACAAATGCCTCATGCGCCGCTCAGGCACCAGGCGGCACGGGCCGCTGCACACCCTGGCGCAGGCGCGCGCCCAAGCTGCTGGCCGCCGCCAAGGCGGCGCGCAAACCCTGCATCAGCGCCGCGCCCACAACCAGCACGGGCTGTGCGCGCTGCGGGCCGAGCAGGCGTTCGACATCGGCCGCGGCGTCCCAGCGCAGGTTGTTCAGCAGCCAATCCAGTTCGGTGGCCAAGGCGGCGTCGCCGTCGATCTCCAGCGCCGGCCGCTGCCCCAGCAGCAGCGCAGCGGCCACGCCGGCCGGGTTGGCGGCGTTGAGCATGATGTTGAGATCGGCCTGCGGCTCTGGCGCAGGCCCACACCATTCCAACAAACCTGCCGGCGTGACGCGCAACGCCAGTGCCGGCGGCGCGGGCAACCACGCCGGCCAGGCCATCAAGTTCAGCTGCAACAGCTTGCCCGCATGCGGGCGCAAGCGTTCGGTGGCTACCGGCTCAGTGCTCAGGACATGGTTGGCCAGCAGCACCAAACGCTGCACGAGGGCGGGCCCGAACACGGCCTGAAATGTGTCAAGCATTTATCGATTGTAGGTTTCGCCTCTGGCACGCCGCCTGCGCCGCGCCCAAGGCGATGCCGACAAACTGGGAGACAATTGGAAGGTTACACATCGCCGGAGCCCAGGGAGGGCGTCCACGCCTTTACCCCCTGCAGCCACCGCGCCGCGACACCCTTTCGCGGCCACCGGCGCCAGCCTTGAACAATGTTCGAAGACCGAAGCTACAAGCGTACTTTCTACAGTGCACCGCAATCGGTGACGTCGATGGTGGCAGCGTTTCTGGAGCCGGCGCTGACCGTGCTGGTCTATCTGGGCGTGGCCGAATACTTCGACGAAGCCATCGTGCGCTCCGACCTGATCCTGTGCTTGCTGGTCTTTGCGCTCACCTTCCCGGG
>JAYUPO010000150.1:0-41205 GCA_043760085.1 Burkholderiales bacterium | reverse complement strand
CGGAACTGGCGCAATTGCAGCAAGCGGGCACCGGGTTGGCGGTGCCTTCGTGATGCGTTGGCTGGGCTGGGGGCTGGCCGTGTTGTTGCTGGCCGCCGTGGGGCTGGCGCTGTGGCTGCTCGTCGCGCCGTGGCGCAGCGCGGGCGCACCGCCACAGGCCGCACCGTGGCCCACTCAGCCGCGGCTGGTGCTGGTGTTGGGTGCAGGCGGGCCGCGCGGCTTTGCCCATGTGGGCGTGCTCAAAGCACTGGAAGAACTGGGCATCGTGCCCGACGCGGTGGTGGGCGGCTCGGCCGGGGCCTTGATCGGCGCGCTCTGGGTCGCCGGGCATGCCGCCGCTGACCTTGAAACGCTGGCCTATGAGCTGCCCTGGTGGCAAATGGCCGACCTGGCGCGCGACGGCAGCCTGCGCCTGCGCGGCGAGCGCCTGGCGCTGTGGCTGCAAGCGCGCACCGGCGTGCGCAACATTGAAGACTTGAAGCGCCCGTTCGCCGCCGTGGCCACCGATGCCGCCACACACGAAACCGTGGCCTTCACCCGCGGCAGCCTGGGTTGGGCGGTGCGGGCGTCGAGCGCCAAGCCCGACCTGATGGCGCCGGTGCCCGTGGGGCCGCAGCGCTACATCGACGCCGACCAGTCCAGCCCGGTGCCAGTGTGGGCGGCACGCGCGCTGGGTGCGCAGCGCATCATCGCAGTGGATGTCTCGGCCAGGATTGAAGCCACACCCGCCAGCGTGCCTGATGAGTGGCGTGAGGGCGACCGCCTGACGCGCCAGCGCACCGACGCGCAAACGCCGCAGGCCGACGTGCTGATCCATGTTGACCTGGGCTACTACGCCGGGGGCTCGCAAGCCTA
The DNA here is from genome assembly GCA_043760085.1 of Burkholderiales bacterium. Taxonomy (GTDB): domain Bacteria; phylum Pseudomonadota; class Gammaproteobacteria; order Burkholderiales; family Burkholderiaceae_C; genus Rubrivivax. The sequence continues at coordinate 40,350 of JAYUPO010000150.1, read as the reverse complement.
CCGGCGCTTTGCCATCGAAGCCGGTCATGCCGCCACGTTGGCACAGGTCGGCCAACTTCGCGCACTGCGCGACCGTCCATAACAGGAAACTCCATGCGCATTTTCGTTGCCGGCTTCCAGCACGAGACCAACACCTTTGCCCCAAGCAAGGCCGCCTGGTCGGCGTTCACCAGCGGCTCGGCCTTCCCGGCCGCCGTGCATGGCCCGGCCATGCTTGAGGCCCTGGCCGGCACCAGCCTGCCCATGGGCGGGTTCATTCGCAGCGCGCGCCAGCGCGGCTGGCAACTGCTGCCATCGCTGTGGGCCGGGGCCAGCCCGTCGGCGCACATCACGCAAGACGCCTTCGAGCGTATTGCCCAGACCATCGTGGCCGATGCGGCGCGGGGCGGCTTCGACGCCGTCTACCTCGACCTGCACGGCGCCGCCGTGGCCGAGCATGTTGATGATGCCGAAGGCGAGTTGCTGCAACGCCTGCGTGGCGCGATCGGCCCGGCCATGACGCTGGTGGCCAGCCTGGACCTGCACGCCAACGTCACCGCGCGCATGCTGGCCCACTGCTCGGCGATGACGGCCTACCGCACCTACCCGCATGTCGACGCCCCGGCCACCGGCGAACGTGCCGCGGCGATCCTGGCCGAATGCCATGGTGCCGCCACGCCGTGGCACAGCGCGGCCTGGCGTGCGCCCTTCCTGCTGCCGCTGAACACCCAGTGCACGATGATGGAGCCGGCCGCCGGCGTGTACCGCCGCCTGGCCGAACTCGACGCCGCCAGCGGCGTGCACCTGAGCTTTGCGATGGGCTTTCCGGCGGCCGACTTTGATGAATGCGGCCCGGTGCTGCACGGCCATGGCGTTGACGCCGAACAGGTGAACAACGTGGTGGCGCGGCTGGGCGCTGAACTCGAAGCCGGGCGCGTTAACTGGAAGATGACTTTGTACACACCGGCGCAAGCGGTCGAGGCGGCGCTCGAACTTGCCGTTGCAGCCGACAAACCCGTTGTCATTGCCGACACGCAAGACAACCCCGGTGCCGGGGCGGATTCCAACACCACCGGCCTGCTCCATGCCCTGCTGGCCGCGGGTGCCGGCCAACGCTTCCCGCAGCAAGTGGCGCTGGGCCTGATGTTCGACCCCGCCGCGGCGAAAGCCGCCCATGCAGCCGGCGTGGGCGCAAGCATTGAGCTGGCATTAGGCAAGTCCGTTACCGGGTTTGACGGCCAACCCACCGAGCCACCGGTTCACGGCCTGTTCACTGTGCGCACCCTGAGCGACGGCGTCGTGCCCTTGCACGGCCCGATGACGGCCGGCGCCACGCTGCACCTGGGCGCCAGCGCCGGGCTGGAGATCGACGGCATCCTGATCAACGTGGTCAGCGGCCAGTGCCAGATGCTCGACCTGGACTTGTTCCGCTTTCTCGGCGTGGCGCCCGAAGCCATGAAGGTGCTGGTAAACAAGAGTTCGGTGCACTTTCGCGCCGCCTTCACGCCGATTGCCGCGCACATCCTGGTGGCCAAGGCGCCGGGGCCGATGGCGGCCGACCCGGCTGAACTGCCGTGGCGCAAGCTGCCGGCGAACCGGGCACGGCAGCCTTGACGTTAAAGTCTCATCAAACGTTAGATGGTACCGATCATGACCGACCCGCTCTTGCTCGATCTGCCCAGCGCCCTGCACAGCGAGCGGCTGCTGCTGCGCGTGCCGCAGGCGGGCGACGGGCCGGCGCTGCACGCCGCGGTGGCGGAGTCGATGCCCGAACTGCGCCGGTTTCTGGCCTCGCTGCCCTGGGTGGCGGCCGAGCAAAGTATTGAACGCTCCGAAATCTATTGCCGCACGGCGCAGGCCAACTTCGTGGCCCGCAGGGATATGCCGTTCTTGCTGTTCGAGAAGGCCAGCGGCCAGTTGGTGGGTTGCAGCGGGTTGCACCGCCCGGCATGGGCCACGCCCAAGCTCGAAGTCGGCTACTGGGTACGCAGCTCGTGCTCAGGCAAGGGCTTCGTCAGCGAAGCCGTGGCTGCGCTCACCGAACTGGCCTTCGGCGCCCTTCATGCCGCCCGGCTTGAACTCATCACCGACGCTGAAAACACCGCATCGCGCCGGCTCGCCTTGCGCTGCGGGTTCGTGCTCGAAGGCGTACTTCGTCACGAACGCCGCGCACCCGATGGCAGCCTTCGAAACACCTGCGTGTACGCGCGTCTTGCGCCGATGCATAACGTTTGAGAAAACCCGGGCGCAGCGGCTGCCGGCGCCGTGTGCCAGCCGGACAGCCTGCGCCCGCACGTCACGCCACGACGCTCAAGGTCACGTCGATGTTGCCGCGGGTGGCGTTGGAATAGGGGCAGACCTGGTGCGCTGCGGCCACCAGCGCTTCGGCGGCGCTGCGTTCCATGCCCGGCAGCGAGATCGCCATCGCCACCTGCAAGTTAAAGCCGGTGGGCACCGGGCCGATGCCCACGGTCGATTGAATGCTCACATCGGCCGGCACGGCGAGCTTCATCTTGCCGCCCACGGCCTTGAGCGCGCCGATGAAACACGCCGCATAACCCGCAGCAAACATTTGTTCCGGGTTGGTGCCTTCACCGCCGCCGCCGCCCAGTTCATGCGGCGTGCTCAGGTTCACTTTCAAGGCACCGTCTGACGACTGCGCCGTGCCCGTGCGCCCGCCGGTGGCGGTGGCGTGGGCGGTGTAGAGAATTTTTTCAATAGCCATGGTTGACACTCCGTTTGAATGGCGTTGTGCAGCCGTGCTCAAACCCGGCTGCGGGACGCGGATGTTAGATGAGCCACGCCAGCCAGCGTGCCGCCGTCTGCCCATGACCCAACACGATGCTTTCCTGGCCCCGGCCTGGGCGAGATCACCACCCATTGACGCAGCGGCTTTTCACCCGCGCGGGTGGTGCTGCGCATGCAACTGGCGCAGCCTTTCGCGCGCCACATGGGTGTAGATCGTGGTGGTGGAAATGTCGGCATGGCCCAGCAGCATCTGCACTGCGCGCAGGTCAGCGCCGTGGTTGAGCAAGTGGGTGGCAAAGGCATGGCGCAGCGTGTGCGGTGATAGCGGCGCGGTGATGCCTGCGGCCAGCGCGTGGCGTTTGACGATGTTCCAGAACATCTGCCGTGTCATGGGCCCGCCGCGCGCGGTAACGAACAGCGCATCGCTGTGCTGGCCCTTCAAGATGGCTGCGCGTGCGCTGGCCAGGTAGCGTTCGATCCAGGCCTGCGCCTCGCCGCCAAAAGGCACCACGCGTTCCTTGCTGCCCTTGCCGGTAACGCGCAAGGCGCCGTCCACCAGGCTCACATACACCGTCTTCAGCCCCACCAGTTCGCTCACGCGCAGGCCGCTGGCGTACATCAATTCAAGCATGCAGCGCTCGCGCAGGCCCAGCGGCGTGGCCACGTCGGGCGCGGCGAGCAGGGCTTCCACCTGCGCCTCGCTCAAGCTGTGCGGCACGCGCAGCGGCTGGCGTGCCGACAGCAGCTTCAGCGTCGGGTCTTGCGTCATCAGCCGTTCGCGCAGCGCCCAGCGGCAATAACGTTTGAAAACACTCAAACGCCGGTTGGCCGTGCTGGCCCGCGAAGCCGCATGCTTGGCCACCATGTAGGCCAGCAGGTCGCTGGCCTGGCTGTCGTTCAGGGCCTTGCTGCCACCGGCTTCGAGCCAGGCGGCGTAGAGCTGCAAATCGCGCCGGTAGGCCGCCAGGCTTAAGGTGCCCAGGCCGTCTTCCAGCCACAGGGCGTCGATGAAGCGGTCGATGCTTTCCTGGCTGCGCGGCGCCGCGTTGGGTGCAGCCTGCAGCCCGCTCACCTTCAATCGAGCACGAGCTTTTGTTTGGCCACCACGGCCTTGTAGACCGCGAACTCGGCTTCGATCTGCTTGGCAAATTCGGCCGGCGTGTTGGCCACCACCAGCGAGCCGGTGTCTTCGATGCGCTTGCGCACGTCGGGCATTTCCACCGTCTTTTTCACCGCGGCATGAACCTTGTCCACCACGTCTTGCGGCAAGCCCTTGGGGCCATAGATGCCGTAGTAGGCCATGCGGTTCACGTCGGGCAGGCCCACTTCCTTGAACGTGGGCACGTTGGGCAGTTGCGTCAGCCGCTGCGGCGCGGCCACCACGATGGGGATCAAGCGCCCGTCTTTGATGAAGGGCAGCGCCGAGGGCATGTTGTCGAAGATGATGGTCACCTGCCCGGCCACGGTGTCGTTCAGCGCCGGGCCCGCGCCGCGGTACGGAATGTGCGCCATGAAGACGCCGGCCTGGCCCTTGAACAGCTCGGTTTGCAGGTGGCCGATGCCGCCGGTGCCCGAGCTGGCATAGCTGTATTTGCCCGGGTACTTTTTCAGCTCGGCGATGAAGCCTTTGTAGTCGCGCGCCGGAAAGCTGGGGTGCACCGCAATCACGTTCGGCGTGGCCGCCACGTTGATGATGGGGGTGAAGTCAGTCAGCGGGTTGTACGGGATCTTCGGGTTGATGGCCGGGTTGGCCGCGGTGGTGGAAACCGTGGCCATGCCCAGGGCATAGCCGTCGGGCGTGGCCTTGGCGGTTTCATTCGCCCCCAGCGAACCGCCGCCGCCGGCCTTGTTTTCCACGATGAAGTTCTGGCCCAGGTGCGCGGCGATCTTTTCAGACACCACGCGGGCCACGATGTCGGTGGTGCCACCGGGCGCAAAGGGCACCACCAGGCGCACGGGCTTGTCGGGGTAGGGCTGGGCCAGGGCCGTGCCGGCTGCGGCGAGGCAAAGCGTGCCTAACAGTGTCTTGAACAGGATAGAGGTCATGGTCTGGAGTGAGTGGGTGGGTGGTGATTGGGCGGTGGGGGGTGATTCGAATACTTGCATCAGCCCCAGGCCGCGCCGAGCAGCGAGGCCTTGAGCCGCTCATCAGTGGGCTTGTCGCCGATGAAGATGCGCAGGAACGCGGCGTACAGGTCTTCGCCCGCGATCGCCTCGCCGCGCGGTTTGCCGTTGAGCGTGAGCACCAAGCCCTGGCCGGGAACGAAGTCGAGGTTGACCACATCGCCTTTCTTCACCTGGCCGATCTGGGTGAGGATCTGATCAAAGCGCGCCATGCGCTCCTTCAGCGCGGCCAATTCCGCGGCGGTTGAATTGCGGCCGATGCCTTTGTCGAAGGCCTTGATGAACTCGGCCGTGGGCACGTCTTGCATCATGCGCATTTGCAGGCGCTTGGGGCCTGCGCCGTTCAGTGCCTGGGCCGCAACGCGGGTCTTGTCAGGCAAATACAGGCCCGCGGCATAGGCCTTGAACCAGGCCACCTGGCGCAAGCCGGCACCGTTGAGCTTCAATTCAACATTGCCGATGCGCGCGGCGGTGTCGAACGGCTGGCCATCGACCATCAGGCGCTGCGCCAACACCGCCGGTGCCGTCAGCACCGCGGCCAGGCAAACCAAGAGGGCGGCCAGCCAGCGCGGCAGGCGAAGTGCTTCAAGCATGGGTTGGGGGTGGTCTTGCGAAGGCGCGATGGTGCCTGAACGCGGTCTGCGCTGCTTTGGCTGACTTTGGCTGACAGCCACGCCACCACCAAAAGGCGTTGCCTACACTCCCCCGCCATGCCCGACGCGCTGTTACTGCTGCCCGACCTGCTGCTCATCGCCTTGGGCTACCTGATCTGCCGCCACACGCCGCTGAACCGCCCGGTTTGGGACGGCGTGGAGCGCCTGGTCTACCACCTGCTGTTCCCGGTGTTGCTGTTCAGCTCGATCCTGCGCAACCCGTTTGAGCTGGCCGCGGTGTGGCGCTTTGGTGCCAGCGTGGTGGGCCTCACGCTGGCCGGCATCGCCCTGGCCTTTGCCTTGCGCTTCGGGCGTTTCGATGCGCATTTGCATGCCTCGGGCGCGCAGACCGCCTTTCGCTTCAATTCGTATGTGCTCCTGGCCCTGGCCGAGCGCCTGGCGGGCAGCCAGGGCGTGGCCTGGGCCGCGCTGCTGGTGTCGCTGTGCGTGCCGCTGGCCAATATTGCGGCGGTGTGGCCGCTGGCGCGGCGCGGCGGCCAGGCCTACTTGGGTGAGCTGGCGCGCAACCCGCTGATCGTCAGCACCCTGGCCGGGCTGGCCTGCAACCTGTTGGGCGTGCAGTTGCCCGAATTGGCCAACACCACGCTGGCGCGCATCGGCGCGGCGGCGCTGCCGCTGGGGCTGATGGCGGTGGGCGCGGGCTTGCGCCTGGGCGCGCTGCGCGAAGGGCCTGGGCTGGCCGCGGCGCTGTTGTTCATTCGCCATCTTGCGTTGCCGGCGCTGGCCATCGGCATCGCCCTGGCCTGGCAGTTGCCGGCCGCGCAGCAGGCCCTGCTGGTGGCCTATGGCGCCATGCCCACGGCATCGAGCGCCTACGTGCTGGCGGTGCGCATGGGCGGGCACGGGCCGTATGTGGCGGCGCTGGTCACGGCCTCAACGCTCATCGCCATGGTCGCCTTGCCACTCAGTCTGATGTTATTGAAGGCCTTGAGATGAACTTCGCCCTGCCCGAACGCATCGTCTGCCTGACCGAAGAGCCCACCGAGGTGCTGTATGCGCTGGGCCAGCAGCACCGCATCGTGGGCATCTCGGGCTTCACCGTGCGCCCGCCGCAGGCGCGGCATGAAAAGCCGCGCGTCAGCGCGTTCACCAGCGCCAAGATCGACCGCATCCTGGCCTTGAAGCCGGATCTGGCGATCGGCTTTTCAGACATGCAGGCCGACATTGCCGCCGCGCTCATCCGCGCCGGCGTGGAGGTGTGGATCAGCAACCACCGCAGCGTGGCCGGCATCCTGGGTTACGTGCTGCGCCTGGGCGCGCTGGTGGGCCAGGCCGATGCAGCCGGGCGTTATGCGGCCGAGCTGGCCGCCAAGGTGGAGGCGGTGCGTGCCGCGGCGGCGGCCTTGCCACGCCGGCCCAAGGTGTACTTCGAGGAATGGGACGTGCCGCAGATCAGCGCCATCGCCTGGGTCAGCGAACTGCTCGGCGTGGCCGGGGGTGACGACATCTTCCCCGCGCGCGCGCAGGCCAGCCTGGGCAAAGACCGCATCGTGGCCGACCCGCTGGAAGTGGTGCGCGCCGCGCCCGACATCATCATCGGCAGTTGGTGCGGCAAGAAGTTTCGCCCGCAGCATGTGGCGCAGCGGCCGGGCTGGGCCGACGTGCCGGCGGTGCGACACGGCGAGTTGCATGAAATCAAATCCCCCCTCATCCTGCAACCCGGGCCCGCCGCCCTGACCGATGGGCTCGATGCCCTGCACCGCATCGTCATGAACTGGAGCCACGGCAACACCACACACGCATGAAGCTGTTTATCTCCTACCCTTCCGCGCAGCGCGACCTGGCCGCGCGCCTTGCCCTGGCGCTGGAAGCCGAGGGGCATGATGTCTTTCACGACCGCAGCGACCTGCAAGCCGGCGCGGCCTTTCACCAGCGCCTGCGCGAAGCGGTGGCGGCAGCCGATGCCTTCGTTTTCCTGATCACGCCCGAGGCCGTGGCGCCGGGCAGCTACACCCTGGCCGAGCTGAAATTCGCGCAGGCGCACTGGCGCCGGCCCAGCGGCCATGTGCTGCCGGTGATGGTGGTGGCCACGCCGATCGCGGCCTTGCCGCCTTACCTGAGCGCGGTGACGATTCTTCAGCCGCGTGGCGAGTTGGTGGCCGAAACAGTGGCCGCCGTGGCCAGGCTCAAGCCGGCGGCAAGCGGCAAGGGCCTGAAGATCGGGCTCGGCCTGGCCGTGGCCGTTGCCGCAGCGGGCGGCCTGGGCTATGCAGCGATGCAGCGCAACGCGGCCGAGCAGGTGCGCCAGGAACAGCAGGCCGTGCTGCAGCGCGACAGCGCGCAGGCCGCCAGCGCCAAACAACTGTGCACCGACGGCAGCTACGCCGCGGCGCTGGCGCAGCTCAACACCCTGGCTGCGCGCACGCCGCCCCCGCCACTGCCACCTGCTGTGCCGGCCGCGCGCGAAAACTGCGCCATGCTGTGGCTGCGCGACATGCGCGCCGTGGAAGGCCAACAGACCTTTGCCGAACAAGTGGCCCAGGCCGAACCCGTGTTGATGCAGGCCCTGCCCACGGCCACCGGTGCGCGTGCGGCAGACTTGCGCGCCCACATCGGCTGGGGCGACTACTTGCGCGGCAGAGGCGGCATGGTTGGCCTGGAGCCGCAACGGCATTGGCAGCACGCCTTGGCCGACGACGCCACCAACCCCTACGCGCACGCCATGTGGGCGCGCCAGATGCTGGATCGGGCCGACAACCTGCCGCAAGCGCGCAAGCGTTTCGCCCAGGCGGTGGCCAGTGCGCGCAGCCGCCCCAAGACCTTGCCCTTCGTGCGTGCGCTGCAACTCGGCGGCAGCATCAGCGGCAGCACCGAGCTCACGGCCTACGCGCTGACTGTGGCAGACGAGATGCGGCGCGGCAACGAGCCCATCCCTGAACGCAGCAAGCAGCGCCTGTGGACCTATGCGTTTGCCACCCGCATGCTGCGCGCTGACGAGCGCAGCGTGCTGCTCGAAGCCTTGCCGCCGGCGCAACTCTTGAGCACTTTTGAGGTGCTGTTTCCGGCCGGCTCGCTGCCCGCCGGCCAGGGCGACCTGTGGCAGTTCAACCGCGGCACCTTGCTGGCGCATGCGGGTGAGCGCGAGGCCGCGCGCGAGGCGTTCGAGGCGGTTGTCAAATCAATGCGCAAGGCGCGTAGCACGGGCAGCATGCTTGATGAATCGCAGCGCGCGCTGGCGCGGCTGGCAGGCGCGCCAGGCCAGGCTGGCCAGGTACCTGCGACACGCTGAAGCGTTGCCGCGGCAGGCCGCAACCGCTACAGCGCGCGGATCGGCTCGCCGCCCACGATGCGCGTGGGCAGCCCATTCACCTGCAGCGGCAGGTGCGTGGGCTGGTCGGGCGGCGTGTAGTGGATCACCACCACCCGCTGCCCGCCGGCGTCGCGTTCGATCCACACGCCATCGACGCCGCGCAAGGCCATCAGCGTCGCCACCTGCTTGGGCGGCAGGCTGTCGGCGGGGTCTGGCGCCGGCGTTGCATCACCCGGCCGCACAGGCGCCGGCGCGCCGTTCAGAAAGTCAAGGGAACCTGGTTTGGGTGGGGTAGCCATGATTGCGTTTCCTGGTCCGAAAAGCTTGCAGCAGGCCGCGGTTGCGGCCTGCCTGTGGTTGACACCGGGATCGATTGTCGGTTCAAGCCGTGCGCGTCAAACGATCACCACGTCCAGCGCCGCCAGCACTCGGCCGATCGGGTTGGCAAACGTCGTGCCACCACCGCCGGCGAACAGCAGCGCCACGGGCGCGCGGCTGGCGTTCCAGGTCCAGATCAACGAGCCCGAGTCGCCGCCGCGGCTGAAGTCGCCGCTGGCCGAGCGCACTGCGATCTGGTTGATGAAGCGCGCCACCCGGCCGTCATAGTTAACGTTCACGGTGACTGCCACCGCGGTGACGGCGCCACTGGTCAACTGCGTGGTGCGGCCCGACTTGCCCACCGGCATGCCCAGCACCGGTGCCACCGGCATGGTGCCCACGGTGAAATAGCGGATCACGCCGCCCGAGATGTACATCAACTCGCGGCGCACGCGGTCGGGCCAGGCCCACGCCGTGGCGCAGTCGACGATGTTGGCGGCGCCGGCGGCGAAGTTGATGGGAATGAAGCGCTCGAGAATCGCCACCTGGTCGCGCGGGTGGATGCCGCCATCAATCCGGCCTGGTTGAATGATCGATTCACCCAGCGGCCCGGCGTTGGTGTTGGCCAGCACATGGTTGTTGCTCAGGATCATGAGCCGGGCGTTGCGCGGCGCCGAGCGGCCACGCACCAGGCAACCCAGGGTGCCCGCGGTGATGAGGCGGTGGCCGCAACTGATGCCACCGGGCGCCGGGCGCAGCCGCATGCGGTGCGGCTGCGCGTCGATCACGCCGGTGTGCACCACCTGCATGGGCAACTCTTCGTCGGCCAGCGCCGACACGCCGGTCACCGAAGCCAACCGGGCCTTGACCTCGCTCACCGATTCGGGCTCCAGCGTATAGACCACGAGCACCGGGTCGCCGGGCGCGCCCTGGGTCGAAGCGGCATCGCCGTTGCCCAGGCCGATGCCCACGCCGGTGATGTTGGCGTCCATCGCCTCTTGCGCCTGTGCGCCGACAGATTCACCGCTCAAGCTGGCCAGCAGTTGCTCCACCTGGGCCTTGGCCGACATCACCTGCGCGTCCACGCCGGCCAGGAAGGTGTCCACTTGCGCATCGCCGGCCTCGGCGGACATGGCGTCGTCGCTGCCGGGGGCTTCGTACCCGGCGTTGAGGCCAGTTTCGCTGTCCGGCGCCGGCTCGTGGCCGGGGGCCTGGAATTCTGATTGAGACTTTCTCGTTGCCATCATCTGCTCCTGGATTGGGCCGCAAGGCCCACACTCGCTTCACCAATGAACCCCGGCCACGGCTGGCCTCGGGGTTCGCATCAGGCCGCAGCAAAGTGCCGACCTGCGAGCAAAGTCTAGGAACGCCACTGCGCCTGTGCATCAATTGGTTTGATGACGCACGCAGCTACAAGTTTGGGGGTTCACTCCCCCCGATGGGTGTCAATCTTCATTCAGGCCGAGCCCTGCGCCAGGGCCCAGGCGATGTGCTCGCGCACCAGCTCGTCGGTGTCCGGTGCATGCAGCAGTTTGGCGCGCAGCGCGTCATCGGGGGCGGCGCGCAAGGCATTGCCCAAGGCCACGGCCAGGTTGCGCCGCCAGCGCTGCCAGCCGATGCGGCGGATGGCGCTGCCTTGCGTGCGCTGCATGAATTCGGCCTCGCTCCAGGCCCACAGCTCCAGCAGCGTGGCGCCATCCAGGCCGTGGCGCGGGTCGAAGTCGCTCAGCGGCGAGCGTTGCGCAAACTTGTTCCAGGGGCAGGCAAGCTGGCAATCGTCGCAGCCGTAAATGCGGTTGCCCATCAAGGGCCGCAGTTCGAGCGGAATCGCGCCGTCGTGTTCGATGGTCAGGTACGAAATGCAGCGCCGCGCATCGAGCTTGTACGGCGCGACGATGGCCTGCGTCGGGCAGGCCGTGATGCAGGCGCTGCACTGGCCGCAGTGCGCGCCGCTGGGCGGCGTGGGGGCGAAGGCAATGTCGGTGAAAAGCTCGCCCAGAAAGAACATCGAGCCGGCCTCGCGGTGCAGGGCCAGGGTGTGCTTGCCGCGCCAGGCCAGGCCGCTGCGGCTGGCCAACTCCACTTCAAGCACCGGCGCCGAATCGGTGAACACGCGGTGGCCGAATGGCCCAACTTCTGCGCCGATGCGTTCGCTCAAGTCTTGCAGCCGCGCGCGCAGCAGCTTGTGATAGTCGCGCCCCTGCGCATACACCGAAACCACGGCCTGTGCCGGCTCGGCCTGGCGCTGCCATTGCCGCGCCACCCAGTCGGGCGGTGCGTTGCGCGGCAGGTAGTCCATGCGCGCGCAGAGCACGCTCACCGTTCCCGGCACCAGCTCGGCCGGGCGCGCGCGCTTGCTGCCATGCCGCGCCATGTAGGCCATGCTGCCGTGAAAGCCCGCGGCCAGCCATTGCGCCAGGCCGGCTTCAGCGTTTTGCAGGTCGATGCTGGCCACGGTGATCTGGGAGAATCCCAGCTCCCGTGCCCATTGCTGCACGCGCTGCCACAGCGCCTGCGGTTCGATTGAATGACGCTCGCGCATCCGCCGATTCTAGAAACCCGACAACTGCACTGGCCTGATGAGGCGGCCTGCGCCGCCTGCGCCACCCAACTGGCGCGCCACGGTGAGCTGCACAACGCCTTGCACAACACCTTCATCACGCTGCACGGTGAGCTGGGCGCAGGCAAGACCACCTTCGTGCGCCACCTGCTGCACGCCCTGGGCGTGGCCGGGCGCGTGAAGAGCCCCACCTACGCGGTGCTCGAGTCCTATGAACTGCCCGGTTTGCTGATCTCGCACTTTGATTTCTACCGCTTCAACGACCCGCGCGAATGGCATGACGCGGGCTTGCGCGATGTCTTTGCCGGCCCCGGCCTGAAGCTGGCGGAGTGGCCCGAGAAGGCCGCCGCGGTGCTGCCGCCACCCGACCTTGCGCTGCACCTGCAAACACGCGACGAGCACTGGCGCGACGTGACGCTGCACGCCCACAGCGAACGCGGGCTGGCCCTGTTGCGCGCATGAGCCCGCCCGGCCGCCCGAAGGGCGAATCCCTGAATGCGAAGCATGAAGGTACCCCGGTGACGGCACGGCACCGGCCCCAACGCCGCCTGGCCCTGCAAGGCCTGGGCGTGCTGGTGCTGAGCTTCACGGCGCGCCATGCCGCGCACGCCGCCACGGTGGTGGCGGTGCGCGTGTGGCCGGCGGCCGAGTACACCCGCGTCACGCTCGAATCAGACTTCGCGCTGCGCTACAGCCACAGCCTGGCCTTGGCACCGGCACGGCTGGTGATCGAGATTGACGACCTGGAGCTGAACGCCACCTTGGCCGAACTCAGCGCCAAGGTGCCCACCAACGACCCCTTCATCGCCGCGGTGCAGGTCAGCGCGCAACCCAAGGGCAAGCTGCGCCTCACACTCGAATTGAAGCAAGCGAGCAAGCCGCAGGTCTTTGCGCTCACGCCGGTGGCGGCGTACCGGCACCGGCTGGTGTTTGACTTGCACCCCAGCGAGGCACCCGACCCTTTGCTGCAGTTGCTGCGCGCGCGCGAAGCGGCGATTGCTGCGCGCGAGGCCACACAGGCGGCACAGGCAGCACGCGAGCCGCGCGAGTCACGCGATGCATTGGGCGAACTCATCGGCCGGCTCGATCGTCCCGGCGTCGCGGCCAGCGCCGCCAGTGCGCCGCGATGGGCCGGCGCTGCACCAGCCGTCAGCGCCGGCATCAACGCCGGCACCAGCGCGGCCTCGGCTGGCGCGATCAGCGCCACCGCGACGCCGCCCGCGTCGCCCGGCCGCACCACCGCGCCAGTCACGTCCACGCCCACCCCCAGCGCCGCGGCCAGCGCACCCACACCCCGCATCGCCACGCGCAGCGAGCGCCTGATCATCGTGGCGCTCGACCCCGGCCACGGCGGCGAAGACCCCGGCGCCGTGGGGCCCAGCGGCCTGCGCGAAAAAGACGTGGTGCTCGCGGTGGCGCTGAAGCTGCGCGACGAACTGCACAAGCAGCCAAACCTGCGCGTCATGCTGACGCGCGACGGCGACTACTTCGTGCCCCTGCACGAGCGCGTGCGCAAGGCACGCCGCGTGCAGGCGGACTTGTTCGTGAGCATCCATGCCGATGCCTTCTTCCGGCCCGAAGCGCGCGGCGCCAGCGTCTTTGCCCTGAGCCAGGGCGCGGCCACGAGTGCGGCCGCGCGCTGGATGGCCAGCCGCGAGAACGCGGCCGACCTGGTGGGCGGCATGAACATCGCCACGAAGGACAACCAGGTGTTGCGCGCCATGCTCGACATGAGCACCACGGCGCAAATCAAGGACAGCCTCAAGCTCGGCAGCGAAGTGCTGGGCCGGCTGCAGCAAGTGGGCCGGCTGCACAAACCGCAGGTTGAACAGGCCGGCTTTGCCGTGCTCAAGGCGCCCGACGTGCCCAGCATCCTGGTTGAAACCGCCTTCATCTCCAACCCCGAAGAAGAAGCCCTGCTGCGCGACGGCGCCTACCGCGCCAAGCTGGTGCTGGCCCTGGCCGCCGGCATTCAACGCTACTTTGCCCGCCACCCGCCGCTGGCGCGGCAGCGGCCGCTGTAGCCCCTCGCGGCAGCGGCCGCTGTAGCACCTCGCGGCAGCGCCAGCAGCAGCCCTAACGGCCGCGGTAGCCAGTGCATGGAAGTGACCGCCGAAGCCTGAGGTTTGTCCTATGAATTGGGGACGTCGAAACGCTGGCTGCGCGCCGATACTGCGCCTTGCGTTCGAGGGTCGACGCACACAAGGAGCAAGCTCATGAACAAGCGCTATTTGATGTTGCCGATCTTGGCCGGTTTGGTGGTCGTGGGTTGCCAATCAATGAAGGGAACCTTCGTCCCGCCTGGCACGGTTTTCAGGGCCTGCAACGGCAGTTGTGATGTCGAAGTCAAGGTCTCCGGCAATTGCATGGACCAAGATCAAGTGGATACCGTCAATGGCGACCTGGAAGTCAAACAACGCAATACCAAGATCACTTGGGTGATCACCACACCGGGCTACGAGTTCGTGGGTGGCGGCGGCATCACGATCCACCACGGCTCAGGCCAGTTCAAGTCATCGTTCAATCCGCAGCAGCCGCAGAGGTTCAGCATGCATGACAAGAAAGACGTCGACGGCGATTTCAAGTACAGCGTCAGGGTCAAGCCCACGGGCAGCACCTTTAGTTGCTGGGAGTACGACCCCACCATCCGCAACAATTGAAGCGCACCTTCAGGTCAAGCCGGCAGCCAGCCACGTTGCGCGAGCTGCGGCAAGAAGCAGCGCTCAAGTTGCGCCCGAGGCCCCAACACCCGCACCTTGGCTGCAGCGGCTTCGATGGCGGCCGGCCAACGCCCGAGCTGCCCGAGCAACGGTGCGATCGCGGCGCAGTCTTCTGCGCCGGGCGCATAAGCCGAATGCGCCGCGCGGGCGCGATGGTCGAACAATGCGCTGGCCTCCTGCGCCGCCAACGGCCCCAAGGTCAGTGCCCGTTCAGCGGCCAGATCCAGGCGCTGGCGGCCACCCACCAGAAAGCGCGCCTGGGGCGCGCGCTGCAGCCAATAGGCCACCGCGGCCTGCGCTTGCGGCCTGATCTGCTCGAAGTGATCCAAGACCACCAAGCAGTCGCCATGCTGCGCCAGTGCCAGGCCGATCTGGCGCAGGCCAGCCTCTTCGGCCGGGGCACGCTTCAACCCGGCAGCCACGGCACGCGCCATGGCACCAAAACCTCGTGCTGCCGCCAGCTCGCAAAACCAGACACCTCCGTTGAACCCACTCGCTGCCGCCCAGGCAAAGTGCTGCAGCAAGCGCGACTTGCCCGCGCCCGGCGGGCCCACCACGCTCACCAGGTGAGCGCCGGTAGCCAGCAGGCGCGCCAGCGCGGCCAGCTCCGGCTCGCGACCGATGAAGCGGTTGCGTTCGGCAGGCAGCCCTGTGCTGATGGCGCCTGCCCGGCCTTGCGACAGGTGAAGAGTCATTCTTGCGTTGTGGGTGCATGCAGCACCGTCCTTGTCGCGTGACTCTGCTACAACGACCCGCGTGCCGCACCCACTTGTTTGATGAAGGAACCCCATGCTCCACCCCCAAGCCCAGGCTCTGCTCGCATTGATGATTGAGCGTGGCGTGCCGCCCACCCACACCCTTGAGCCGGCGCAGGCGCGCGCCTTTTATCGCGACCGGCGCAGCGTCACGCAACCCGACCCACCGCCCGTGCACGGCGTGCGCGACTTTGCCGCTCCCGGGCCGCATGGCGACATCCCTTTGCGCCTGTATCGCCCCAGCGCCGCGGCCGTGCTGCCCGTGCTGGTGTACTACCACGGCGGCGGCTGGGTGATCGGCGACCTGGACACCCACGACACCCTGTGCCGCGAACTGGCCCTGCAATCAGGCTGCGCCGTGGTGGCGGTGGATTACCGCATGGGCCCCGAGCACCGCTTTCCGGCGGCGGTGGACGATTGCCTGGCCGCCACGCGCTGGCTCCACGCCCAAGCGGCTGAACTGGGGCTGGATGCGCAACGCATGGCCGTGGGCGGTGACAGCGCCGGCGGCAACCTGGCCGCGGTGGTGGCCATCGCCTTGCGGGATGAACGATTGCATGACGAACGTTTGCATGACGAACGTTCGCGCGGTGCCGGCGCCGTGGCCTTGCGCCACCAGTTGCTCATCTACCCGGCCACCGACATGCGCCGCGTCGCGCCATCGCACACCAGCAACGGCGAGGGTTACCTGCTCACCCGCGACACCATGACGTACTTCCACGACCACTACATCACCGACCCGGCGCACGACGCCGATTGGCGCGCCAGCCCGCTGCTGCACAGTGATCTCAAAGGTTTGCCTCCGGCCCTCGTGCTCACCGCCGGCTACGACCCGCTGCGCGATGAAGGCTTGCAGTATTCGCAAGCCCTCACCCAGGCCGGCAACACGGCCACGCATATCTGCTTCGAGCGCCAGATTCACGGCTTCATCACCATGGGCCGAGTGATCGACGAAGCCAACACCGCGGTGCGCATCTGCGCGGCAGAACTGCGCCGCACTCTGCTGGCCTGAAGCCTTCATCACCGGCTGATCGGCGCCAAGGCCCACCGCGCATGACCGCCTTGCTGCGCGCGCTGTGCCTGGTCATCGGCCTGGGCATCGGCCTGGTACACGGCGGGGCGCAGGCCTTCACCGTCACGCTCAGCCCGCGCGGTGAAAGCCCGCGCGTGCAGCAGATCAGCGCCCGCTTCAGTGCCGACGTGGTGGCGCTGGGCCAGGCGGATGCGCCAGCACCGTTCGAGGTGAGCTGCACCGGCGGCGCCACGCCGCCGGCCAGCGCGCGCTGGGAAGACGAGCGCACCTGGGTGCACGACTTCCGCGACCCGCTGGGCCCCGGCGTGCGCTGCCGCGTCAGCCTGCGCGCCGGCTGGAAGCCGCTGCAAGGCAGCCTGGAAGGGGCGCGCGAAGCCGCCTTTTCCACCGGCGGGCCGGCTGTCCTGTCAACCCGGCCGTTTGCCGGCGCGCAAATCGAGGAAGACCAGACCTTCCTGCTCGAATTGAACGGCGCGGCGCAAGCGCAAAGCGTGCTGCGCCACGCCTGGTGCCAGATCGAAGGGCTGGGGGACCGCGTGCCGGTGCGCATCATCACCGGCGCGCAGCGCGACGAGGTGATCAAGGCGCGCCGCTTAAGCGCGCGCCAGGCGCGGGTGCTGTTGCTGGCCTGCGAACGAGCGCTGCCCAACGAAGCCAAGGTGCGGCTGGTGTGGGGCCCGGGCATTGCCACGGCCAGCCAGCCCGAGGTGCTGACGAGCATTGAGCAACGCACCAACTTCGTCGTGCGCAAGCGCTTCACGGCCGAGTTTCATTGCCAGCGCGAACGCGCCACGGCGCCGTGCCTGCCCATGCTGCCGTTCACGGTGCAATTCAGCTCAGCCGTGCCGCGTGCGCTGGCGGCCAAACTGGTGCTGCGGCCGCTGCGCGGCGACGCCCTGAAGCCGCGGTTCGATGCCGATGACAACAGCCCCGAAGTGAGCAGCGTGCAGTTCGCGCCGGTGCAGGCCGAAAACGCCGGCTTCCAGCTTGAAGTGCCGCCCGACCTGGCCGACCACACCGGCCGCAGATTGGCCAACGCGGCGCAGTTCCCGTTGGCCGTGCGCAGCGGCGAGGCGCCGCCGTTGGCCAAGTTTGCCAACAGCGCCTTCGGCATCATCGAACTCAACGCCGGCGCCATGCTGCCGCTCACGCTGCGCCATGTGCAAGGCGAAGTGGCGCGCGGCGCGGTGCGGGTGCTGCGCGTCACTGACGACGCCGACATGTTGCGCTGGCTGGCCAGGCTGCGTGAGCTGGACGACAAGTTCGAAGCGCGCGAGCGCAGTGCCTTCGGCGCGCAAGACGCGCCGCGCAAGCTCGAGCTGCCGCAGCTTGATGGCGCAGCCCAACGGCCGCTTGAAGTGGTGGGCGTGCCGCTGCCCGAACCCGGCCTGCATGTGCTGGAAATAGAGTCGCCGCGCCTGGGCGCCGCGCTGCTGGCCAAGCCCGCGCCGCTGTACGTGCGCACCGCCGCTCTCGTCACAAACCTGGGCGTGCATGTGAAGCGCGGGCGCGAGAACGCCGTGGTCTGGGTCACCACGCTGGACCGCGCCCGCCCGGTGGCCGGCGCGCAAGTGGCCATCAACGATTGCCAAGGCCGCGCGCTGTGGAGCGGCAGCACCGATGCGCAGGGCCTGGCGCGCATGAGCGAGCCCCTGCCGCTGCGCAACACCGCCTGTGCTGACGACGACACCCTGTTCGTCAGCGCGCGCAAGACCGATGAGCAAGGCCGCGCCGATGTGTCGTTCGTGCTGAGCAGTTGGCAAAAAGGCATCGAGCCCTGGCGTTTCAACTTCAACACCAGCGCAGGCCCGCAACCCGACTTGCGCACCCACACCGTGCTCGACCGCAGCTTGGTGCGTGCGGGTGAGACAGTGGCCATGAAGCACTTCGCGCGCATTGAAACCAGCGCCGGCCTGAGCCTGCCCAAGCCCGAAGACCTGCCGACGCGAGCGCGCATCGTGCACAGCGGCAGCGGGCAGGAAAGCTTCCTGCCCCTGGCCTGGCAAGGTGCGCGCCAGGCTAGCGCGCGCTTCGAGGTGCCGGCGGGTGCCAGGCTGGGCCAATACCGCATCGAGCTTGAACGCCCGGCCCGCCCGGGGCGTGAAGCCTTCAGCCAGCAAAGCGGTGAGTTCCGCGTCGAAGAGTTTCGCGTTCCGTTAATCGATGCGCGTTTGTCAGCGCCCAAGGCCGTGCCCATCCTGCCGCGCGAACTGGCGCTGCAATTGCAACTCAACTTCATGGCCGGTGGGCCGGTGGCCGGTGCGAGCGTGCAGGCCAGCGCCTTGCTGCGCGAGCGCGCCATCAGCTTTGCCGGCTACGAGGAATACCAGTTCGCGGCGCCACGGCTTGACCTGAGCGAAGCGGCCGCCGCGAGCGAGGATGAAACGAACGATGGCGCGCGCCTGGTGGCCGACAAGATCGCCGCCAAGACCGATGCACAAGGTGCGGCCACGCTCATGCTCAAAGAGTTGCCGGCAATCAAGCGGCCCAGCCTGTTGCAAGCCGAGGCGAACTACACCGACCCGAACGGCGAGCTGAAAACCGCCACCACGCGCATCGAACTGTGGCCCAGCGAGGTGGTGCTGGGCCTGCGTACCCAGGGCTGGGCCAGCACGCGCGGCGCGCGCCAGCGCGTGCAACTGCTGGCGTTGAGCACCGCCGGCACGCCGCTGGTCAAGCAGAAGCTTGAACTGCGCGGGCGCCACCAACTGCGCAGCAGCGCGCGCAAGCGCCTGATCGGTGGCCTGTACGCCTATGACGAAACGCGCCAGGTGGTGGACCTGGGCGTGCTGTGCAGCGGCCTGAGTGACAGCCGCGGCCAGCTTGAATGTGATGTGGATTTGCAGCGCGCCGGCCAGGTGGAACTGGTGGCCAGCAGCGCCGACGCCCAAGGCCGCAGCGCCGAGGCCGCGGCCAGCCTGTGGGTCACGCGCAGCGGCGAACTGTGGTTTGCACAGGACAACGACGACCGCATCGACCTGCTGCCCGAAAAGAAGCAGTACCAGCCCGGTGAGACGGCGCGGCTGCAAGTGCGCATGCCGTTCCGCCAGGCCACGGTGCTGCTCAGCGTGGAGCGTGAAGGCGTGATCGCCACGCGCGTGCTCACGCTGCGCGCTGACGACCCGACCATTGAGCTGAAGATCGACAAGAGCTGGGGCCCGAATGTCTATGTGAGCGTGCTGGCCCTGCGCGGGCGTGTGCGCCACGTGCCGTGGCGCAGCTTCTTCGACTGGGGCTGGAAGACGCCGCTCGACTGGTGGCAAGCCTGGCGCGAAGAAGGCCCGCTGTTCCAGCCGCCCACGGCGATGGCTGACCTGGCGCGCCCGGCGCACAAGTTCGGCGCGGCGCGGCTCTTGGTGGGCCTGGCTGCGCATGAACTGCAAGTGAGCGTCACGCCCGACAAGGAACTGTACGGCGTGCGTGACAAGGCCAGCGTGCGCATCAAGGTCAGCCACGCCGGCCAGCCGCTGGCCGATGCGCAGGTGGCGTTTGCCGCGGTCGACGAAGGCCTGCTGGCCTTGAGCCCTAACGTTTCATGGGACTTGCTGAATGGCTTGATGCCCGCGCGCGCCTGGGGCGTGGAAACCAGCACCGCCCACAGTGAAATCGTCGGCCGGCGCCACTTCGGCCGCAAGGCCGTGCCCGCCGGCGGCGGCGGCGGGCGCCGGCCCACGCGCGAGCTGTTCGACACGTTGCTGCTGTGGCGCCCTGTGGTCACGCTCGACGCGCGCGGCGAAGCGGTGCTTGAAGTGCCGCTGAACGATTCGCTCACCCGCTTCAAGCTGGTGGCGGTGGCCGATGCCGGCGGGCAGCAGTTCGGCACCGGATCGGCCAGCATCCGCGTCAGCCAGGACCTGCAACTGCTCAGCGGCCTGCCGCCGCTGGTGCGCCAGGGGGACCGCTTCGTGGCCACATTCACCGCCCGCAACACCACGGCGCGCGAGATGAAACTGCGCGTGGCCTTGCAGGGCACGGTGAACAGCGAGCCGGCGTTCATGGCCGCGAGCGCGACAGCAAGCTCAGCCGCTAGTTCAGCAGCGAGCGCCCCAGGCCCTGACCGCGCCGCCCTGGCCTTGCCGCCGCAAGACATCACCCTGGCCGCCGGCGCGGCGCGCGAACTGAGCTGGGACGTGGCCGTTCCCGGCAACGCCTTGCGCATCACCTGGCAAGCCACGGTGGCTGAACTGCAAGGCAAGGCCAAAGACCAGGTCACCTTCACGCAAAGGGTCAGCCGCGCCGTGCCGCTGCGCGTCGTACAGGCCAGCGTGCGCGCGCTCGACAGCGCCCAAGCCAACGCCAGCACCATCACCACCACCGTACCGGCCGATGCCTTGCCGGGCTCCGCAAGCCTGCGCGTTTCAGTGCAAGCCAAACTGGCCACGGCGCTGCCGGGGGTGCAGCGCTTTTTCGAGACTTACCCCTACAGTTGCCTGGAACAAAAGGCCTCGGTGGCCCTGGGGTTGGCTGACCTGAAACGTTGGGCAGCGCTGACCCGGGAGTTGCCGAGTTACCTTGATGCCGACGGCCTGGCCAGCTACTTCCCCACCAGCAACGCCGGCGCGGCGCAGGGCAGCGACCGCCTCACCGCCTACGTGTTGGCCGCGGCGCAAGAGGCCGGCGCCGAGATTCCGGCGCCGGCGCGTGATGCCATGTTGGCCGGCCTGGCGGCATTCGTGGAAGGCCGCATCGAGCGCCGCTTCTGGGCGCCGCGCGCCGACCTGGATGCGCGCAAGCTCGCTGCCATCGAGGCCCTGGCGCGGCACGGCAAGGCGCGCGCGGCCATGCTCGATTCGATCAACCTCACGCCCACCCTGTGGCCCACCGCCACGCTGCTCGATTGGCTCAGCCTGCTCAAACGAATGAATGGTGTGCCGCAACACGCCACGCGCCTGGCCGAAGCACAGGCCTTGCTGCGCGCGCGGCTGAATATCTCCGGCACCACGTTGAAGTTCAGCAACGAAAGTGATGACGCCTGGTGGTGGCTGATGGACAGTGCCGACGGCAATGCGGCGCGGCTCATCCTGGCCACGCTTGACGATGCGCAGTGGAAGCCAGACCTGCCGCGCCTGGTGCTCGGCCACCTGGCGCGCCAGCAAGCCGGCGCCTGGTCCACCACCACCGGCAACTTGTGGAGCGTGCTGGCGCTGCGCAAGTTCAGCGCCGCGTTCGAGGCGGTGCCGGTGGCGGGCATCACCAAGGCGGCATTGGGTAGCAGCAGCAGCAGCAGCACTAGCACTAGCACTAACACTAACAGCCAGCTTGATTGGGCAGCGCACCCAGAGGGCGGCGCCCTGCCCGCTTTGCCGCTGGCCGCCGGCACGTTGCAGATCAGCCATGAAGGCAGCGGCAAGCCCTGGGTCACGGTGCAGGCCCTGGCCGCCGTGCCGCTGAAGGCGCCGCTGCGCGCGGGCTACTGGCTCCAGCGCACGGTGGTGGCTGTAGAGCGCAAAGACGCCACCCAGTGGAGCCGGGGTGATGTGCTGCGCGTGCGCCTGGAAGTTGACGCCAGCGCCGACATGAACTGGGTCGTGGTGAGCGACCCCGTGCCCGCCGGCGCGGTGGTGCTGGGCAGCGGGCTGGGCGGCGAGTCGACCATTGCCAGCCGCGGCGAAAAGCGCTCCGGCCAAGCCTGGCCGGCATACCAGGAACGCAGCTTCGAAGCCTTTCGCAGCTACTACGAATTCCTGCCGCGCGGCAAGCATGTTCTGGAATACACGCTGCGCCTGAACAGCGCCGGGCGCTTTGCGCTGCCGCCCACGCGAGTGGAAGCCATGTACGCACCCGAGCGCCACGGCGCGCTGCCCAACGCGGCGATCGAGGTGTCGCCTTGATTCGATGGTTAACCGGCATGGTGCTGGCGCTGGCTGCCGGCATTGCCAGCGCCTTGCCCAACTTCGACGATGTGCGCCGCGCGCACCGCCCGTCAGACATCACCCTGCAAGACCGCCACGGCCAGGCGCTGCAAACCCTGCGCATTGATGCCAGCGTGCGCCGCGCACCGTGGCTGGCGCTGGACGAGATGTCGCCGGCGCTGTTGCAAGCCATCGTGCTGAGCGAAGACCAGCGCTTCTGGCAGCACAGCGGCGTCGACTGGGCCGCCGCGGCGCGCAGCGCCTTTGCCAATTTGTGGAACACGCGCACGCGCGGCGCGTCCACCCTGACCATGCAACTGGCCGGCTTGCTCGACGCCGAGCTGGCCCGCCCCGGCGGCGGCCGCAGCGTGGTGCAAAAGATCGGCCAGGCCAGCCTGGCGCTGCAACTTGAGCAGCGCTGGAGCAAGAGCCAGATCCTGGAGGCCTACCTGAACCAGGTGCCGCTGCGCGGCGAACTGGTGGGCGTGAACGCCATGGCGCAAACCCTGTTCGGCAAGCATGCCAGCGGGCTGGATGCGCAAGAGGCCGCCGTCATGGCCGCCTTGGTGCGTGCGCCCAACGCCGGCGCCGACACGGTGGCGCAGCGCGCCTGCGCCGTGCTGCGCGCGCAAACACGCGCGTGCACAGGCGTGCAGACCTTCACCGCCAACGCCCTGGCGCGCCGGCCCGGGCCCTTGCTCGGCCCGGCCCTGGCACCGCACTTCGCGCGCTACTGGCTGGCCAGGCATCCAGACCAAACCCAAACCAGCCTGGATGCCCGGGTGCAAGCCAGCGCCGCAGTTGCCTTACATCAACAGTTAAGCGAACTGTCCGGGCGCAATGTGCAAGACGGCGCCGTGCTGGTGCTCGACAACGCCAGCGGCGAGGTGCTGGCCTGGGTGGGCTCCAGCGGCGAGCTGAGTGACGCCGCGGCGGTCGATGGCGTGCTCGCGCGCCGCCTGCCCGGCTCCACGCTCAAGCCCTTCATCTACACCCTGGCGTTCGAGCAGCGGCTCATCACCCCGGCCAGCCTGCTTGACGATTCGCCCGCGCAGGTGGCCACCAGCGCCGGGTTGTATCTGCCGCGAAACTATGACCGTCAGTTCAAGGGCTGGGTCAGTGCCCGCGCAGCCCTGGGTGCCAGCCTGAACGTGCCCGCCGTTCGTGTGGCCGGCCTGTTGGGCATGGACGCGGTGCACGAGCGCCTGAATGCCCACGGCCTGAAGCTGGCGCAACCCGCCGCCCACTACGGCCAGGCGCTGGCCCTGGGCGGCGCTGAAGTGACGCTGCTGGATCTGACCAACGCCTACCGCGGCCTGGCCAACGGCGGGCGTCATGCGCCTGTAGGTGCGCCCGTGGGTGCGCCGCCGGGTGCGCCAGCGGGCCAGCGCGTGGCCGCTGCCGCCGCGGTGGCGTTGACCAGCGACATCCTGGCCGACAACAACGCGCGCGCGCTGAGCTTTGGCCTCGACAGCGTGCTGGCCAGCAGCGGCTACGCGGCGGTCAAGACCGGCACCTCGAAGGACATGCGCGACAACTGGTGCATCGGCTACACCGAGCGCTTCACCGTGGGCGTGTGGGTCGGCAATGCCGATGGCGCGCCGATGCATAACGTGAGCGGCGTCAGCGGCGCCGCGCCGATCTGGCAAGCCTTGGTGCGGCACTTGCATCTACACCAGCCCTCGCGCGCCAGCGCCTTGCCCGCGGGCGTGCAGCGCCAGCGCGTGCACATCGCCAACGCGCGCGAGCCGGCACGCGATGAGTTGTTCATGGCCGGCACCTGGCGGCCCGCTGCCGCAAACGAAGCCACGGCCACCGCGCCCATCGCCATCACCAGCCCGCGCCCCGGCAGCGTGTATGCGCTGGACCCCGACATGCCCGCCGCCGTGCAACGCATCGTGTTCACTGGCGAGAGCGGCACCTGGGTCTTGAATGGACAGCGCTTGGGCAGCGGCGCGCGCCTGGCCTGGGCCGCGCAACCCGGGCGCCACAGCCTGAAGCTGCTGGGCGCGCAGGGCCAATTGGTGCAAGAACTGCGCTTCGAGGTGCGTGCGCCGCGGCTGCCGCCTCAGCACAACCCGCCCCCGCCCCCGCGCAGCAGCGTCACCCCGCTTGCCGCCCACTAACCGCCCACTCCACATGACCGCACCCGCCACCACCCTGCGCCGCCTGCAAGACCTGCCGTGTCCGCGCGGCTGGCCGCTTCTGGGCAACGCCTTGCAGCTCACGCGCTCGCGCGTGCACCAGAACGTGGAGGCCTGGGCGCGCCAGCACGGCAAGCTGTTCCGCATGCGCTTCCCGGGAGTGACCATGCTCGTGGTGGCCGACCATGAGCTGCTGGCGCAGGCCCTGCGCGACCGCCCTGAAGGCTGGCGGCGCAACCCCACCACCAAGACGCTCAGCGTCGAAATGGGCCTGCCCCAAGGCCTGTTCAATGCCGAGGGCGCAGCCTGGCAGGCGCAGCGGCGCATGGTGATGGCCAGCTTTGCGCCGGGCCACATCCGCGAATACTTTCCGCAACTGCTGAAGGTGGCGCAGCGGCTGCAAAACCGCTGGCTGCGTGCGGCAAATGCCGGCCAGGCACTGGCCCTGCAGCCCGAGCTGATGCGCTACACGGTGGACACCATCGCCGGCCTGGCGCTGGGGCAGGACATCAACACCCTGGAAGCCGGTGAAGACGTGATTCAGCAGCACCTGGACAAGGTGCTGCCCGCCATCTTCCGCCGCGCCTTCAGCCTGCTGCCCACCTGGCGCTGGTTCAAGAGCCGGCAAGACCATGTGCTGGATGCCAGCGTGGCGGTGATCAAGACCGAGATCGCCCGCTTCGTGGCCCTGGCGCGCGCCGAGCTCGAGCGCGAACCCACGCTGCGCGAGCGCCCGCGCAACCTGCTGCAAAGCATGATCGTTGCCGCGCAAACCGAAAGCGGCATCAGCGATGCCAACGTGGCCGGCAATGTGTTGACCATGCTGCTGGCCGGCGAAGACACCACCGCCAACACCCTGGCCTGGCTGATCCACCTGCTGCACCGCCACCCCGAATGCCTGGCCCGGGCGCGCGCAGAAGCGCACGCCGTGCTGGGTGCCGCGGCCGGCCGGCCGCAGGAATTAACGCTTGAGATGATCGACGCCCTGCCCTACCTGGACGCCTGCATCAGTGAAACCATGCGCCTCAAACCCGTGGCCCCCTTCATCAGCCTGCAAGCCCTGCGCGACACCACGCTGGGCGATGTGCAGGTGCCCGCCGGCACTTTGCTGTGGGGCGTGTTCCGGCACGACAGCGTGAGCGCCGAGCACTTCCCCGAGCCGCTGGCCTTCAAGCCCGGGCGCTGGCTGGAAGACGGCAGCGCCAAGGGCAGCAACGCCAAGCGCGTGGCCATGCCCTTCGGCGCCGGCCCACGCATGTGCCCGGGCCGCTACCTGGCGCTGCTGGAAATGAAGGTCGCCATGAGCATGCTGCTCACCGCCTTCAACATCGAAAGCGTGCAAGCGCCCGGCGGCGGCGAAGCCAGCGAAGAGATGTACTTCACGATGGGGCCGAAGGGGCTGGTGATGCGGTTGGCGGCGGTCAACTCAGCGGCGTGAAGCGTAGCCCGGCAAAACGCGCAAAGTCACGGTCGAAGCTGATCAGCGTTGCCTGGTGCTCAATGGCCAGCGCAGCCAAATGAGCATCAGGCACCAGGCCGCCGCCCTGACCCACACCCGTCAACAGGCGGCCCAACACAGCGGCATGGCGCGCCGTGGGTTGAACGATGCTGCTGGAAGGGTGGTCAAGCCAGCCCTGCAGCACTGCAAGTGCGTCGGTCAACGCCATCGGCCGCGTCAAGATGCCAGGGCGCGTGGCCAGGCGCAAAAAGCCCAACAGCGCCGGCCAGGCCAGCGCCACCGGGCCTTGCTCGAAAGCACCGTGCAGCGCGGCATAGGCGCTGTCGTGTTGCGCGGCATCGGCGTTCACCGCATGCAGCAGCACGTTCACGTCGGGCAGGATCATTTGCGCTTGGCGGCGATCCTGGCCAGCAATGCCTGGTCTTCCAGCTCCGCCACCAACGCCAAGGCTTTGGTGAGGTCAACCAGGGGCGGCCCCATCGAATACACCGGCCAGCCCGATGCCTTCTTGCGCGCCTTTGGCGGCTTCAGGCCCGCGCGCACTGCATCGTTCAGAGTGGTCTTGAAAGGCTTGCCGGAGCGGTAGGCCGCTTCAGTCAGCAGGGCCTGAACATCTGGATCCAAGGTCACGGTTGTACGCATCTTCACCGCCTGAGCAGGCATCATGATGTGCTGATTTTACGCATCATGATGCGCAACACCCATCGCTGCTGTGAGAGGCTGGCCGCGCGACTTCACTCGGCGCGATACGCGCAGCCCGAGCTCAGTGTCGGTGCGTCGCGTCAACGGCCGAACTCAGGCCCCGCAACGGTATTTTTTCCAGCGCCGCCGCCACATCGGCCTTGCCCTGTTCCAGCGCGGCCAGCGGCAGGTAGCGGCCCTTCAAAAACACGCCGGCAATCTTGTCCAGGTTGGCCACATCAGCCAGCGGGTTGGCTTGCAGCAGCACCAGGTTTGCCTGCTTGCCGACCTCCACCGTGCCCATGCTGGCGCTGCGGCCCAGGAACTCTGCGGCGTTGAGCGTGGTGCTTTGCAGCACCTCCAAAGGCGTGAGGCCCGCTGCCGCCAGCTCGCGAAATTCTTGCTGCAAGCTGAAGCCGGGAATGACCCAGATGCCGCCCACGTCAGAGCCCGCCAGCAGCTTGCCGCCGTGGCGCTTGAGCAGCTTGATCAGGTCGCGCTGCGCGGTGTAGTACTGGCTGAACGTGGCGGCCGCAGCGTCGGGCACGTTCATGCTGTACTGCAGCGCCAGGTTCTCCCACAGCGCGCGCGTGGTCTTGTCAACGTACTTCAGGTTCGCATCGGTGCGGGTGGCGGCGTCAGCGCTGTTGAGCATGGTGCGCAGGCGCAGCAGCGTGGGCACTTGCCAGGTGTCGTTCCTGGCGAAAGTCTTGGCCGCGGCCTCGCACTTGTCTGCGTTGTAACTGGCCAGTGTGCGTTGGTAGAACGGCGCATCGAGCGCGCGGTACAGCATCGGGCTGAGCACAAAAGTGGGCGGGAACGGCGGCCTTGCGCCCTGGCCGCCCAACACCGCGCTGCGAATGGCGGCTTCTTCACCCGCGCAATCGAGCATGAGCCCCAAGCCCGCGCCCAGGTGTTCAATCGCGCGCCAGCCGGCGTTGCTGGATTCCACCGCGCTCAAGCCCGGCACCAAATGGCCAGCCACGCCCAGGCCTTGCGCCTTGGCTTCGGCCAGCACGGCGAGCAGGCCTTCGCGGTTGGCATTAACCACCTTGATGAAGCTCGCCCCTTGCGCCTTTTGCTGCTGCACCAGTGCGGTGGCGGCGGACGGCGGCAGCGGCCGGCCGACCAGGTCGCCCGGCGTTTGCAGCACCTCGGGGGCATCGACCACGCCGGCCGCGCTGTCAGCATTGAGCTCGTGCGCGCGTTTGATCAAGGCTTCAGAGCCCGACATTTCGCGCATGCCGGTGATGCCGTTGGCCAGCATCAACGGCCAATAACTCGGCAGTTGATCGGCGCTAACCAGGGCATGCGTGTGCATGTCGTTGAAGCCCGGCACCAGGTACTGGCCGCTGGCACTGACCACCTGCACGGCAGCCGCGGTGCGCACCACCGTGTTGGCGTGGATGGCCACGATGCGCCCGGCGTCGATCACCACGGCCCGGTTTGCGGCCATTGAGCCGTCGCGCGTGTTGACGATGGTCACATCACGAATCACCAGGCCACTTGCCACTTCGACCAGCGCCGCGTCAGGGCCGGCGCAGGTGGCCAGGCTCAGGCACAGCGCGGCCGCGCCCAGGCGGGTTGGCAGCCGCTGCAAACAGGCCAGGGCCATCGCTGCATCAGCCTTCAGCCCGATCAGCGGAATCAGCCAGCGTGCTCGAAGCCGAAGACAAAATTCGCCGACACCTCGGGGCCTGGGAGCCTGCCGGGCTTTGGTCATGGAAGCCTTCAACGCAGATGCCGGCTTCATTCGATCACCTCGTCGGCACGCAGCAGCAGCGATTGCGGAATCGTCAATCCGAGCGCTTGCGCGGTCTTCAGGTTGATGACCAGTTCGAACCGGGTCGGCTGCTCGACTGGCAAGTCGGCGGGCTTGGCGCCGTCGAGGATGCGCGCGGCGTAGCCGCCGAGCCGTTGGAACATGGCGCGCAGGCTCGGCCCGTAGCCCATCAGCCCGCCGTCACGGGCGGTTTCGGGCCATTGGTAGATGGCAGGCAGCCGGGCCGCCGCGGCCAGGGCGACGATGCGGCCATGGTGGGTAGACAGGAACGGTGAATTGAGCACGTTGACGCCGGCCACCCGCAGCGTTCGCGCGCTGGCGAATGCCGCGTCAATCTGCGCTGGCGTACTCGCATAGGCGGTATGCAGCACCAGCCCGAGCGAGCGGGCGGCGCCATCCATCGGCGGGGTTGCGAAGGCGGGTGCGGCGTAGCCGAGATTCAACACCGCGCTGCCTTTGCGCAATACGCCGGCGAGCAGTTCCAGCCGCTTCGCATTCAGGTCGAAAGGCAAAAAACTGATTCCGGTGACGTTGCCGCCGGGCCGCGCGAGCGTCGCCGCATGCCCGGCAGCGACCAGGTCGCCCAGCGCGACGATCGGCATCCCGGGAGCGGCAGCCAGCGCAGCGTTGGTGGCCGCGGCTCCGGTCGCGACGATCAGCGCCGGATGCAGCGCCGCAAGCTCGGCGGCCAGGCGCGCGAGATCCTCGGCCCGACCATCGGCATAACGAATCGCCAGTTCGAAATCGCGGCCTTCGACGCGCCCGCCTTCGCTCAGCCCGGCACGCAGCGCTTGCGCCGACAAGCCGAAAGCCGGCGGTGTGGAGGCCGTCAGCACGCCGACCCGCCGCGGCCCGGCCCGGCCACGCCCTGCGCGAACGCGCGCGGCGCAACCAGCCGGTCCAGGCCGATGGCCCCGATCGCGGAGACCCACAAACGCCGCTTCATTCGATCACCTCGTCGGCACGCACCAGCAGCGACTGCGGGACGGCCAGGCCGAGCGCCCGCGCCGCCTTCAGGTTGATCACCAGGTCGAATTGGGTCGGCAGGTTGACTACCAGATCGGCCGGCCTGGCGCCCTTCAAAATCTTGTTGACGAAGCTCGCCAATGCCCGACGCGCCGGACCGTGGGTGTAGACGAAGCGCTGTCGCGCAACGCGTGGCGAAACGCCTGCGGCAAGCAGCCACCAGCGCCGCTTCATTCAAGCACCTCGTCGGCGCGCACCAGCAGCGTCAGCGGCAGCGTGATGCCCAGCGCCCTGGCCGTTTTCAGATTGACCACCAGTTCGTAGCGCGTCGGTTGTTCCACCGGCAGGTCGGCGGGTTTGGCGCCCTTGAGGATCTTGTCGACAAAGGTCGCGGCGTAGCGGTAATTGGCGGCGATGTCGGCGGCATAGCTGAGCAGGCCACCGCCCGCGACATGCTCGCGCAAGGCATAGACCACCGGCAGCCGGGCCGGGCGCAGCAGCGCTTCGAGCTGAGCCCGCTGCGTCAGGAACATGCCGTCGGCAACCACCACCACAGCCTGCGCCCGCTCGGCGGCGACCTGCGCGGCGGCGGCTTCGAGCTGCTCGGGCGCACTCGCCACGACCCGCAGCGCCACCAGGCCGAGCGTGGCGCAGGCGCTTTGTGCCGCGGCCCAGAACGCTGCATACGAAGGGTTGGTCTGGTTCATCAGCACGGCAATTCGCCGTGCGCCCGGAACGGCCTCGTGCAGCAGCTCGATCAACTTGGCCAGCACGACTTCGTTTTGCGCCGTCACGCCGGTGATATTGCCGCCCGGCCGGGCCAGGCTCTCGACGAAGCCGCTCGCGACCGCGTTCGATACGTTGGCCATCACGATCGGCACCGACCGCGTTGCGCGCTGCGCGGCGCGCGCCGCCTGCGGAGCGCCGGCGACGATCACCTCAACCTGCTGGGCGATCAGTTCCCGGGCCAATCCATCGAGCGCTTCGACCTTGCCGTCGGCGAAGACAAACCGGTACTCGATGTTGCGCCCCTCGCGCCAGCCCAGATCGTGCATGCCGAGCTTGAACGCAGCGTAGAAACGCTCGGATGCCGCGATGGTCGTGATCGACAGACTGCCGACGCGGCGCAGCCCGGGGGTCGGTTGGCCGCGGGCCAGCGGGTGCGATGCCAGCCATGCCGCGGCTCCCGCTATCGCGAGCCGGCGCTGCGCGATCATTCGAACACCTCGTCGGCGCGTAGCAGCAGCGTTTGCGGGGTCGTCAGGCCCAAGGCATTGGCGGTCTTCAGGTTGATGACCAAATCGAGCTTCGTCGGCGGCTCGACCGGCAGATCGGCCAGCCTCGCGCCCTCGCGATGCGAACAGGACAGGGCCATGGCTGGTTCAGCCTTCAGCCAGCGTGTTCGAAGTTGGTGACAAAGTCCGCCGGCACCTCGGGGCCCCAGACGTAGAAGCCGTCTTCAGGGGCGTGGTCGGCGGCGGGCCAATCCATGTCGCTGGGCACGAAGTCGATGTCGAACGAATACTCGGCGTAGCTGCCCCAGGGGTCGCGCACATAGTGGAAGTAGTTGCTGCCCAGCACATGGCGGCCCAGGCCCCAGCCCTGGGTGTAGCCCTTGCCGCGCATCACCTCGGCGCCCAGGCCCACTTCATGCACGCTGCCCACGTCCCAACTGCTGTGGTGCAGGCCCGGGCCGCTGGACTTGGCCAGGGCAATGAGGTGGTGGTCGCTGCCGTGGGCGCCGTGCATGAAGGCGATGCCGTCACCGCAATGGTCTGACAACTTCAGGCCCAGCACCTCGCTGTAGAACTTCACGCCGCCCAGCACATCGGCCGAAAACATGAGCAGGTGCGACAAGCGCCGCGGGTGCACCACACCGCTTTGGCTGCGCTTGGGTGCGGCACCGGCGCCGGCCGGCGTGGACACCGGGGTGGGCCGCGAACGCAGTGAAGGCGCCACCTTGGGGGCCACCTTGATTTGCAGCGCCAGGCCTTCATGGCCGCGCAACCACAAGCCGCCACTGCCGCCACTGCCGTCGCTCAAGGGGTGGCGCTCGATGCCCAGCCCCTGCTGCGCAATGCGCTGCTTGAACGCCGCTTCGTCTTCGGGGTAGATGCCGAAGCTCAGGTATTGCAGCTTCTTCGGCCCCGGTGCCTGCACCAGCGTGCCCCAGGCATGCGGGTGGTCGAAGGTGCGCAGCTCAAGTCGATCGTTAGTGCGGCGCACGTCCAGGCCAAAGGCCTCATAAAAGCGCTGCGCGTCGTCAAGGCTCGGTACGGTGAACACGAAGTGCAGCACCGAATGCACGGCGGTGATGTTGGCGCGTTTGCTTTGCGGCTCGGTGGTCATGATGGGTTCCTTGATTCATGCGCCAATACCGTGGCCCCAATGGCGCGGGCCAGCACGGCGGGAATGTCGGCGCTGGCATCACCGCGCCAGGCGATGTGATGGTCAGGCCGGATCAGGATGATGCCGCCGCCATACAGCGCGCGCGCTTCGGGCTTGTGCCAATGCAGCAGCTTCAGGTTCAGGCGCAGGCGCTGCGCTTCACGCTCCCAGGCCAGGGTGGCTGAACCATCGAGCAGCAGCAGCGTGAAGTCGCGGCCGAAGTAGTCGAGCAGCGAGGCACCGCCGCTGCCCACCGCCAGGTGCGGCGCGCGCGCGCCGGGCGTGCCGCTGGGCACATAGTGGTTCGGGTCGTCGGGCGGCGGCGCGCCGCTTTCCTGCGCCACGATGGCACTGCCGGCGTAGCGCAGGCCGAGCTGCAGGCCGGGGATGTTGAACTCGCGCGCCACATGCGCGGCCAGGGCCTGGGCCAGCGCAGCGCGGGCCTGCTCGCCCAGCGCGCTGTCGTCTTCCACTTCGGCCGGCACCGGCAGGCGGCCGATGCTGTCGGCCATGCTGCGGGCAAACGCGGTGTTGCGCAGGGCAATCTGGCGCCGTTCAGCGTCGTAGCTATCGAGCAGCGCATCGCCCGCCACGCCTTGCAGCACCCCGGCCAACTTCCAGCCCAGGTTCACCACGTCATCGACGCTGGTGTTGTAGCCCATGCCACCCGTGGGCGTGAACAGGTGGGCGGCGTCACCGGCCACGAACAGGCGGCCCACGCGCATGCGTTCGGCCACCAGGGCATGGCCGGCGTGCCAGGGGGTGAGCGCGATCACCTCATGTTCGAAGTTAACGCCAAAGGCTTGCCTCATCACCTCGGGCACATCAAGCTCAGCGGCCTTGGCATCGGGTGCCAACTGAATGAGCAGCACAAAGGTGTCGATGCCGTTGATGGCGCACAGCAGGCCACGCCGCTGCGGGTTCACGGCCCAGTACTGCCAGGCCTTGGGTTTGCCCAGCACGCCGTACAGGCCCGGTGCGCGCAAGTACACCGACACCATCTGCCCGCCGAAGAATTCGCGTTGCTCCTTGCTTTGGCCGCTGTACACCACGCCCATGGTCTGGCGCACCAGGCTGCGCGGGCCGTCGCAGCCCACTGCGTAGGCGGCGTGCAACGTTTGGGGTGTGCCGCTTTCGGTATCAACGAAATCGACTTCGGTGTGGTCGCCCAGATCGCGCAGCGCCACGGCGCGCGCGCCGAAGCGCACATCAACGCTGGCGTAACGCTGCGCCTGCGCCTTCAAGATCGGCTCGATCAACATCTGCTGCACACGGTGCGGCAGTTCGGGCGTGGGCCAGGTGCCGGGGCCATAGTCGCCCCACGCGGTTTGGCTGGCCGCCTGTTGCGACGAAGGAATGCGAAAGCGCGCCAGTTCGCGCCCGGCAATGCGGGTGCAATAGACCACGTCTTGCGGGTGCTGCGGCGGCAGGCCCAGCGCGCGAACCTGATCGGCAAAACCGCGCCGCCGGTAGTGCTCCATGGTGCGCGCCGAGGTGGCGTTGGCCTTGGGCAGCACCGGGCCGTGGGCGTCTTCTTCCAGCACGGTGCACGCCACGCCGCGGCAACCCAGCTCGATGGCCAGCATCAAGCCGGCCGGGCCGCCGCCGATGATGGCCACCTGGGTGCGCATCACATGGCTGCTTCAGCCGCCGCAGCCGTTGCCACCGCACGCGCCCGCCACGCCCCCAGCAGCGCCAACGCCCCGGGCACCAGCACCATGGCCCAGATGATGCCGCTCATGTGCGCCTTCACCCACGGCAGGTTGCCGAACAGGTAGCCGGCGATGGTGATGCCACCCACCCACAGCAGCGCGCCGACCACGTCGTAGAACAGGAACTTGCGCCGCGTCATTTGCGCCACGCCGGCCACGAAGGGCGCGAAGGTGCGAACGAAGGGCATGAAGCGCGCGGCAACCAGCGTCACCCCGCCGTAGCGTTCATAGAAATCGTGCGCCTGTTGAAAGGCCCGTTTGTTGAACCAGCGCGAGTGTTCCCACTGGAACACGCGCGGGCCGAAGTGCCGGCCCACGCTGTAGTTGGTCTGATTCCCGAGGATAGCCGCGCTGATCAGCAGCACCAGCACCAGCGGCAGGCTCATCAGCCCCAAGCCGCACAGCGCACCCACCACGAACAACAGCGAATCGCCCGGCAGGAAGGGGAAGACCACGACACCGGTCTCGGTGAAGATGATGGCGAACAGCAGCACGTAGACCCAATTGCCGTACTGGGCGACAAACTCGATCAGATGCTTGTCGATGTGCAGGATGAAGTTCAGCAGGAAAGTCATGATGTCCATGGGGCGGCGACTCTACCCGAGCCCCGTGGCACGCCGCGCCGGCCGTGACTTCGCTCAAGCCCGCGGTGTGGCGCACGGCACAGACTGGGGCATGGGTGCGCCAGGTACTGCCCGCCAACCCGGCGCACTGAAGCGGGCACGGGCGCGCCGGTTTCATTCACAGGCTCTGACCTGAGTGAACCCTGCCATGCGCTGAGCGATCAGGCACTTCAACACCGTCACAGCACAACGCGTAGGCCGGCTGTTGGCCGGTTGGGTGCAACCGCTACGCAGTGCGTTCGAAAGCCGCCCGCCAGGCCGGGTTGCCTTGGCCGCGGTAGGGGCGGTGGCGCTGCCGCGCGCCAGCGCCGGGCCGTGGCGCGTGCTGGTGCCCGATGACAACCTGGCGCATCTTGAACACGCGTGTGATTTGCTCGAGCGCCAAGGCGCCGTGACCATGCGCGCTGGCGACGGCGCCGAAGCGGAGGCCAGCGCCTGCGCGCACGAGCTCGACCTGTTCCTGCTGGACCTGCGCAGGCCGATCGTGAACGCCTGAACGGTTTGGTCGCCACGCAGCAGATCCGCACACACCAGCGCAGTGCCACGGGCGGCCGCGTGGAGGTGCTGGCCTGCACGGCCGTGTCGCCCACTGCCACGGTGTTGCGGCACAACGGCCTGGACGGCACGCTCAGAACGCCGCGACGCAGGGGTCAGCCTGGTCTGCCGCGCCGGTGTCGAGCAAGGGCAGCAGTCCCGCCGGGCCGGCGATGGCGGCCAGGCCCAGTGCGGCCAGCACCCGGCCGGCCAGGCGGACGCCTTCGACGCCCACGCGCGGGTCGGCCAGCGTTCCCGTCACCAGCAACGGGGTGCGCAACGACAGCGGTGAAACGTCCTTGGGCCGCACGGTGGCGCTCAGCGCCAGCGTTTCATCACGCAGGTTGATGCGCCCGTGCGGGCGCACGGTGCTGTCGGCGTTGTCGATGATGGCGCGGCCCAGCCAGGCGGGTCGGTCGTCGCGCCCAGCCGGGTCGACCCCGTGACCTGCCCGCCCGCCACCGCGGCGCGCAGGCCTTCCAGGCGCAGCAAATTCGCATCCAGCGTGTGCGCGTGAAGCCGCTTCAGGTGCAGCGGGCCGCCCTGGCGCCAGCGCCACGCCGCCGCCCAACTCCAGGCCAGCGTCACGCCTTGGGCGTCGAGCAAGTGCGGCACGGCCAGGTCGTTGGCGGCACCGACCATGAGCCGGCTCACGGCCAAGGTGGGCGCGCTGAAGAGCCGCAGGTCAAAGTCACCCCCCAGCACAACCGGTACGCCGCTGGCACGCACCAGGGCGGCTTGCAGTGGCGAACGCAGAAACGGCCATTCGGCCAACTCGCTCGCCACGCCGGCCATGGCCAACACCAGCGCGCTGAGCAGCAGCGCCGCAGACGGCTCGCGCCACCAGCGCCCGCGCGGCGCTGGCTGCGAGGCCTTTACCACTTGGTCCGGGTGTGCATCCATGCTGTGGCCGCAGCGCGGCACATGGCATGCCCAAACGTCCCACGAACCACGAGCCACGAACCACCAGCAACCAGCGGCAACGCGCCATGCGGCATGAATTGCCGTCAGCCTCGGGCGCTGGCGTGTGCCTGGTGCGCGAACGCTGCGCCGCCGCGCACTTGTGTGGCCGGGCGTGGCGCAACGTGGTCTGCCGATGCCGGCAGGCGCTGTTGCAGCGACAGCAAGGGCAGCAACTGGTTGGCCGTGTCCAGCAGTTGCGCCACCTCGATGCCGACTTCGAGCAGCCGCAATGCCGGGTCCGCCGGGCCGAGCGGAAACTGCGCCGCGGCGGCTGGCAGCCACAGCCGCTTTTGCCGCGCCACGTTGCGCACCACGCGCCCGCGCCCGCTGATCGACAGGCAGGTGTCGCCGCTGGGCGCGGTGTAGGCGACGTTGAGGTTGGCGTCACCCGCCAGGTCGCGCAACCACAGGCTTTCACTGGAGACGAAGAACCGCAGCACGTCGCCGATGTCGCCCTTGCCGTTGTGCGTGATGAGAGGTCGCGCCGTGAGCACGCCCGACCGGCTGCGCGTGGTGACGAGGCCGAACCGGGCCTCACGAAGCAGCGCCCAGAGCTGGCGCCGCGCTAACAGGTTGTTGCAGGTGTCGTTCATTCAGCTCGCGCATGAAGGTGCCGGCGCTTCATGGCCGGCGGTCGCTCCACGGGGCAAAGCGAGTGCCCTGAGCGCTCGGCGAATGGCCGCACCAGCCACACGCTGACCACATGCAAGCCGGCAAGCCCCAGCGCAATGCGCGTGACCAGCGCGCAGGTGACGACGACCCCGACGCCGGCCAGACCTCGATGGGCGAAGACGAAGAAGGGCTGCCCCTGTCCAGCCCACCCGATGAGGCAGACGACGCGCTGAGCAGCAGCAGCGGCCGCGCCAAGGGCCGGCGCAAGTAGGCGTTTGAACCTGGCCACGCCGCATGCGGCAGCGTGGATCAGGCCGCGCGCCGCCGCCTCTCTACAGGCTCGATGTTGAGCATCTGGCGGTACTTGGTGACGGTGCGGCGGGCCACCACCAGCCCTTGCGCAGACAGTTGGCGCGCGATGTCGGCGTCAGACGCCGGGGCGGCCTGCGGCTCGGTTTCGATCATGTCCTTGATCAGCCCGCGAATGGCGGTGCCGGAGCATTCGCTGCCGTTGGCGCTGACCATGGAGCGCGAGAAGAAATGCTTGAGCTCGAACACGCCGCTGGGGGTGGCCATGTACTTGTTGTTGGTGACACGCGAGACGGTGCTTTCATGCACGCCCACCTCGGCCGCGATCTCGCGCAAGCCCAGCGGCTTCATGGCCATGGCGCCGAACTCCAGAAAGTGGCGCTGGCGCCTGACGATGGCCTGGGCCACGTCGAGGATGGTTGCAAACCGCAGCGCCGCGTTCTTCACCGTCCACTTGGCCTCTTGCAGGTGGCCGGCCATCTCGGCATGCTGCGCCGTCTTGTGGCGCTGGAACAGTTCCGCATAGACCTGGTTGACCCGTAGGCGCGGCACGATGGCCGGGTTGAGCTGCACCGACCACACGCCCCGCACCTTCTTGACCAGCACGTCGGGCACGATGTAGTCCACCCGCGACGAACCATGGCGCCAGCCCGGGCGCGGGTCGAGGCGGCGGATGCGCGCACACGTGTCGGCCACCACCTGCGCCGGCTGGCCCAGGCGCCTGGCCAGCGCCGCCACGTTGTGCGCCGCCAGCAGCGGCAGATGCTCACTGATGATGACGCAGGCCAGGGCCCGCGCTTGCGCGCAGCCGATGGCGGGCAGTTGCAGCAGCAGGCATTCGGCCACGCTGCGTGCTGCCACACCCAGGGGTTCGAGGCCTTGCACGCACACCAGCGCGGCCTCGCATTCGGGCAAGGTGGCGCCGGGCTGCAGCGCCGCCACGCCAAGCAACTCGGCCAGCGGCGTGCGCAGGTAGCCGTCGTCGTCCAGAGAATCGACGATGACACGCGCCAACTGCAACTCGCGCGCGCCGAGCTTCATCGCCCCGAGCTGGGCGTGCAGATGTTGCGCCAGCGAGGCTTCCACCGCCATCAGATCCAGCGCCGTGGTTTCACCGTCATCACTGCGTGGCAGCTTGCCCAGGCCCTCGGCCAGCCACAGGTCGCGGTCGTCGTTGTCGCCTTCACCTGCCGCCGGGGCGTCGTCGTCGGCACGGTCGTCGTCATCGCTGCCCGCCGTATCCGCCGGCGGCTCAATGTCCTCGGTGTTGGCCTGGCTGTCTTCCAGTTCCAGGAAGGGGTTCTGGCCCAGCGTGGTGTGCACCGTGGCGGCAAAGTCGAGCGACGACATTTGCAGCAGGCGCACAGCGTGCTGCAGCCGTGGCGACATGGCTTGCGTCTGCCTGGTGTCGTGACGCAGATCAAAAGAAGGCATGGGCAGGTCTCCGAACGAGGGCTGGGCTTTGCGGCACGCGGGTCAAATGCCCTGCGGCCGCAGCGGCTGTGTGGCCACCCCGTCGCAACTGCCATGCCAACTTGCGCCTGGCCGCCCTGGGCGCGGGCAGGCGCCATGGGCTGGCGTTGCGGCCCCGCCGAAGCCGCACCAGTGGCTGCGCTGCACACGCCGCTG
This sequence comes from Burkholderiales bacterium, assembly GCA_043760085.1. Classification (GTDB taxonomy): domain Bacteria; phylum Pseudomonadota; class Gammaproteobacteria; order Burkholderiales; family Burkholderiaceae_C; genus Rubrivivax. Next base: position 2,534 of record JAYUPO010000150.1, on the reverse strand, counting down.
GCGCGCCAGAAAGGTTTACCGATTCGCTCGCAGCTTGCGGTAAATGCTGCCGACGCCTTTCGCGCTCGGCCCGCCGCACGGCCCACTCAGCGCGGCGTGCGCACTGCAGCAGGCACAGCATTTGCTCCCAGCGAACCTGCTTTTCAACGCATAGGAGCACCGACATGAAACGAGTTGCACTGATCGCTGCCTTGACCCTGAGCGGCCTGCTGGCCGCGGGCTGTGACAAGAACCCCACGCTGAGCAACACGCAAAGCAAGGTTGCCCAGGTGGTCGACGACAGCACCATCACCACCCGCGTGAAAGCACGCTTTGCCGAAGACACCCGCGTCAGTGCCTTGCGCATCGGCGTGGAAACCCAGAGCGGCACCGTGCAACTGACGGGCACGGCCGCCACCCAGGCCGAAAAAGACCAGGCCACCGCCGTGGCCCGCGCCGTGCCCGACGTGAAGGAAGTGCGCAACAACGTGGTGGTGCGGCCTGGCAATTGACGCTGTGACACTGGATGCGGCGCGAGTTGGCGCCGAGTCGCTGCTGCCGGCCGGAGGTTGAGAACCCGCCGCCGGCCTGGCCATTGCCGCCAGAATGGCGCAGCGACCGCCGCCCATCGCCAACGCGATGGCCATCCGGGCCGCTGCGGGGGTGAGCGATGCAGTTGTTGCGCGACTGGGGCCGGGTTGGTAAGGGGTTGATCGCTACGCCGCGCTGTGCCCCCCGCAAACCCGGGGGCGCTCAGGGCACGCGCGTTGCCACTGTCAGGCTGCAAGGCCCCAAATGGGCTACGCCGGAGCGCCCCTGCCGGGCCTGGCTCAGTGCCAACACGCGCTGGCCAACGGGCAGGGCATGGCGCGCCGCACTGGCAGCAAACCCGGCATGGACCCTTCACCCACAGCGCGCATCAGCCCCCGACAGGCGGCGAGCGTGAGCGCTGCGCGCAACGTCTCGATCCGTTCGCGTCTGTTGATGCTGGTGGCCTCGGTGCTGTTGCCTGCCGTGTTAGGCGCCGTGTGGCTGGTGGCACAGACCTACAGCGCCGAGCGCCAGGCCAACCAGCGCTTGCTCACCGACACGGCGCGCGCGCTGTCGCAGGTGGTGGATCGCGAATTGGCGCAGCGTGCCTACTTGCTGCGCGGCCTGGCCTTGTCGCGCATGCTCGACGACGCTCCCGAGTTGCCGCGCGACACCCTGCTGGCGTTCGAGCAACAAGGCCGGCGCACCTTGCAAGGGCTGGCCGGCTGGCTGGAGGTGCGCAGCAGCGAAGGCCTGCTGATCGACACGCGCCGCCGCCCCGGCGAAACCTTGCTACCGCATGCCCCGGGTGCGGCCCGGCCGTTGAGCGCACAGCCGCTGCTGCTGCCGCTGCCGGGCCCGTCAGCGCCGGGCCTGCAATACGCCACCCTGGTGCAACCGGTGGAGCGCGATGGGCGCGTCGTGCTGAACCTGGCGCTGGCGGTGTTGCCCGAAGAGATGCAACGCATCATCGACGCCCAACACCTCCCGGCCGACTGGGTGGGCGCCATCATCGACGGCAGCGGCACGCTGGTGGCGCGCCACCCGGGTGGCCCGGCCTACGCCGGGCGCACGGCCACCGCCGAATTGCGCGCGCGCATCGCCGCCGAGCGCGAAGGCCTGGTGCAGGCCAACACGCTGGACGGCCAGCGCGTGACCAGCTACTTCAGCACCTCGTCGCAGGGCTGGACCTACGTCACCGGCATGCCGCGCGAACAGTTCGACGGCGTGCTGCCCAGCGCCGTGGTGAAGGTCTCGCTGGGCGCGTTGGCCATGATCGGCCTGGCCATGCTGGGCGCGGTGTGGGTGTCACGCAGCATTTCCAAACCGGTGCACTCGCTCAAGCAAGCGGCGGCGCAATTGCAGGCCGGCATGGCGGTGCAGCCGCACGCCACGGGCATCGCGGAGTGCGACGACGTGGCCAGCGCGCTGGCTGCCGCCAGTGCCTCGATGCGCGACGCCAAGGCCGAACTGGAGCGCCAGGTGGCGCAGGCCGTGACGCTCACCCGGCAGGCCGAACAGCGCGTGTCGCACAACCAGCGTGTCGAGGCCCTGGGCCGGCTCACCGGCGGCGTGGCGCACGACTTCAACAACCTGCTGGGCGTGATCAGCAACAGCGCGCACCTGATCCAGCGCCAGACTGACGCACCGGCCTTGTTGGTGCCCATTGCGGCCACGCTGCGCGCCGTCGACGTGGGCAGCCGCCTGACCCAGCACCTGCTGCGCTTTTCGGGCCGCCAGCCGGTGCGCCCGCGCGCGGTGCACCTGGGCACCTTCTTGCCCGACGTGGTGGAGCTGATGAAAACCGTGCTCGGCAAAAGCATTGCCGTCACGCTCGATGTGGCCGCTTCCACTCGCAGCGTGATGGTGGACCCGAATGAGCTGGAACTGGCACTGGTGAACCTGGCGCTGAACGCGCGCGATGCGATCCGCGACAGCGGCCACGTCTGGCTGCAAGCCACCAACGCCGAGCCGCAGGATCAGTTGGATCTGGCCGCTGGTGACTACGTGGTGCTGGCGCTGGG
>JAYUPO010000149.1:0-12152 GCA_043760085.1 Burkholderiales bacterium | reverse complement strand
TGGCCCAGCTCACCGGGCTGGCGCAGTTGTTTGTCGACCTGGCGACGATCGCTGCCGGGCGTTTTTCCGGCGGCCCGGCGAAGGTCTGCGTGGTCTCGTCGGGCCTCTTCGGCATGATCTCCGGCTCGGCCATCGCGAACACCGTGACCACCGGCGCCATGACCATTCCGCTGATGAAGAAGGTGGGCTTCACGCCGCGCTGTGCCGGCGCGGTGGAGGCCAGCGCCTCGTGCGGCGGGCAGATCACGCCGCCGATCATGGGCGCGGCGGCGTTCATCATGGCCGAATCATTGGGCGTGCCGTACAGCAGCCTGATCCTGATCGCCATCATCCCGGCGCTGCTGCATTACCTCGCCATCCTGTACATGGTGCACCTTGAGGCCAAGCGTTTGAAGCTGGCGGGCATGGATGCGAAAGACATTCCGTCGCTGCCCAAGGTGCTGGCCAGTTCATGGCACCTGTTCATTCCATTGGTTGTGATGGTCACGCTGCTGCTGATGCAGTACACGCCCTTCCTGGCCGCGTTCTGGGGCATCGTGCTCACGCTGGCGTGTTCCTGGATCCCCACCCTGCTGGGCCCCGCCGGCCGGCGCATGGAAGGCACGCGCATCAGCCCGCGCGGCCTGGTGGCGGGGTTCGAGATGGGTGCGAAATCGGCGCTGGGCATCGGTGCGGCCTGCGCCTGCGTGGGCTTCGTGCTGGGCATTGCCACGCTCACCGGCGTGGGCTTCAAGTTCTCGGCTTTCGTGGTGAGCTTGTCGGGCGATATGGCGGTATGGGTGAAGGCCTTCGACAGCTTCGGCCTGCTGGACATGAAGGCGCTCACCGTCTTCTTCGGCCTGCTGTTCACCGCGGTGGCCTGCATCATCATGGGCTCGGGCGTGCCCACCACGCCCACCTACATCATCCTGGCGTCCATCGTGGCGCCCGCGCTGGCGCAGTTGGATGTGCCGCTGGTGGCCACGCATTTCTTCGTCTTTTATTACGGCGTGCTGGCCGATGTGACACCGCCCGTGGCCCTGGCCGCCTTTGCCGCGGCCGGCATCGCGCGCAGCGAGCCCATGCGCACGGGCATGACGGCGTTTCGCTTGTCGATGGGCAAGGCCGTGGTGCCGTTCATGTTCGTCTATGCGCCGTCGCTGCTGTTCCTGAATTTCAGTTGGCAGGAATTCGTCGTCTCGCTCAGCGGCGCGGTGCTGGCCATCGTGGCGCTGGGCACGGCCTACACCGGGTATTTCACGCGGCCGTTACCGCGCTGGGCATTTGCACTGCTCAACCTGGCGGCCTTGTTGATGATCTTCTCGAACCTCAAGGCCACCTTGCTGGGCGGCGTGTTGACGCTCGGCACCTTGGCCTGGCTGGCCTACGGCAAGCCAGCGCCGGTTCGTTGACGACCAGGCTCAGGTGGCCATCAGTTGGCCATCGAATACGGCCCGCCGCGTTCCAGCGCACGCCGGTAGGCTGGCCGCTGTTGAAAGCGCTTCACCCAGGCATCCATGTTGGGGTAATCGGCGCGCAGGCCGCGCGCGGCTTCGCCCACGAAGCTCATCTGCACATCGGCGCCACTGAGTGCATCGCCCACCAGCCATTCACGCCCTTGCAGCGAGCGGTTAACAAAGCCCAGGTGGTTGGCCAGCTCGCTGTCGATGCGCGGCTTCAGCGGCAAGCCGGCGTCGCCCAGGCGGCTGACGTACAGCTTCAACAGCAGCGGCAACATGGCCGAGCCTTCGGCGTAGTGCAGCCATTGCTGATAGGCCTCGAACTGTGCTGAGGTCTCGGCCGGGCGCAGGCGGCCGGCGCCATGGCGGCGAATGAGGTAGTCGACGATGGCGCCGGATTCGATCAGCGTGCGGCCATCGTCTTCAATCACCGGCGACTTGCCCAGCGGGTGCACCGCCTGCAGCTCGGGCGGCGCCAGGCGCGTGGTGGCGTCGCGCGCGTACTGCTTGATCTCGTACGGCACGCCGAGTTCTTCCAGCAGCCACAGCACACGCTGTGAACGCGATTCATTGAGGTGATGCACGACGATCATGTTTGACCCTTGTTGAGTGGGAAGGCTGCCTCATTGTGCTTGGCTTGACAATTGATGCCTCACTCAAACCCGACCGCTGGTGATGACAGACGCTCAAAACCCCTTGCTCGGCAGTTGGCGCCTGGTGCGTTGGGAGATCGCGTACAGCGACGGCCGGCCCAACACCCATCCATTCGGCACCGGCGCCGTAGGCTTGATCTGCTACACGACTGATGGCTTCATGAGCGCCAGCATCGCGCGCGCCGGCCGGCCTGTGCTTTCAAGTGAAAGCGTGCGCAGTGCGCCACCCGCCGAGCGTCTGGCGGCCTTTGACAGCTTCTTCCAGTACGCCGGCCCGTATGAATTGCGCCGCGGCCCCGAGTTGCCCACGGGCATGCAAGTGGTGCACCATGTGGTGATGGCGCTGAACCCCAACTTCGTGCACACCGACCAGGTGCGCAATGTGGAGTTCGATGCCGCCGGCGTGCTCACGCTGTCGGCCTCGGACACCGTGCCCGGCTCGGCGGTGGCGCGGCATCATCGTCTGGTCTGGCAGCGCCCAACAGCGACTTGAGTGAAGGGTTAACAATCATGCATGCGTCCGAACGCAATGTGCACTTCGCACCCTTCGGTGAAGACTTCGGCCCTCTGCTGTGCGGCCCGTTTGCGCCGGTGGCCGACGAATCGGTGCTGACCGACCTGCCCATCATCAAAGGCGCGCTGCCGTTTGACTTGAACGGCGTGTACCTGCGCGCCGGCCCCAACCCGCGCTTCGCACCGAATGGCCGCTACCACCCCTTTGACGGCGACGGCATGATCCACGCTGCCGAGTTCCGCCACGGGCGCCTGACCGTGCGCAACCGCTGGGTGCGCACCAGCGCCTTTGCGCAGGAACAGGCCGCCGGCCAAGCCACGCATTGGGGCATCCGCGAGACGCTGGCCGGCCGCGCCGACAAGCCCATGAAGGACAGCGCCAACACCGACGTGGTGGGCCATGCCGGCAAGGCGCTGGCGCTGTGGTACCTGAGCGGTGACGCTTACGAGATCGACCCGCTGACACTGCGCACGCTGGGCAAGCAGCACGCCATTGCCGGCAGCGGCGGCAAGATCAGCGCGCACGCCAAGGTGGATGACGCCACCGGCGAGCTGATGTACTTCGACTATGGCAATGAGCCGCCTTACATGCATTACGGCGTGCTCGGCCGCGATGGCGCACTGAAGCACCGTGTGCCGATTGCGCTGCCCGGAGCGCGCTTGCCGCACGACATGGCCATCACCGAGCACCACAGCATCGTGCACGACCTGCCGATGTTCCACAACGAAGAGGCCTTGAAACTCGGCCGGCACAAGCTCGAATTCCACCCCGAATTGCCCACCCGCTTCGGCGTGATACCGCGCTTTGGCCGCAGCGAGCATGTGCGCTGGTTCAACTTCACGCCGTGCTTTCTGTACCACGTGGTCAACGCCTGGGAAGAAAGCGACGCGCAAGGTGACTGGATCGCCATGGTGGCCTGCCGCTACATGCCGAGCTTGAATGCCGACGGCAGCATCGACGCCCAGCGCACCGCCAAGAACGTGGCTGAACTGGTGATGCAGGCGCGGCTGTGGCGCTGGCGCATGAACCTGAGCACCGGCGCCACTGAAGAGTGCTGCCTGGATGCGCAGCGCAATGTGGAGTTCCCCAGCATCAACGCTGCGCTGCTGGGCCGGCGCACGCGCTTTGGTTACTTGGTCGATCAGCACCCGACTCAAATCTTGCAGTGGAACGGTATCCGCAAGTTCGACCTGGCTACTGGCGAATCAGTATCGGCCCACAGCGAGCGTGTTGAACACAGTTGGTACAGCGAACCCTGGTTTGCCGCGGCCGATGCGCCGCAGGGCGAAGACCACGGTTATGTGATCGCGTTCCAGTTCAATGCGCAGACCGAACGCCAGACGCTGGATGTGTTCGATGCCCGTGACCTGAACGCCGGCCCGCTGGCGCAAGTGGCCTTGCCGCGCCACGTTCCCACCGGCTTTCATGGCTGCTGGATGCCGGCCGAACGCATTGGCAATTGGAACGGCGAGGCGAACGCCGAGAAGACCTGACGCAGCCGTGTTCGCCAGCCTCAGATCAAGCCCTCGAACGGCCACACATCCACCAGCTCACCCGCCGCCACGTTGCCCTGCTCGTGGTGCAGCACGACCATGCCGTTGGCCACGCTCATGCTGCGCAGGATGCCGCTGCCCTGGGCGCCGGTGATGCGCACGTCCCACTGCCCATCAGCGGCCTGGCTGACGATGCCGCGCTGGTATTCAGTGCGCCCCGGTTTCTTGCGCAGCGCCTCGCTGCTGCGCGCGCGCAGCACAGGCAAGGGTGCGGCACTGGCGCCGCTCATCGCTAACAAGGCGTTGCGTACGAAAGCGTAGAAGGTGACCATCACCGCCACCGGGTTGCCCGGCAGGCCGAACAGAATCGCTTCGTGGCCCGGCGCGCCCATGCGGCCAATGGCCATGGGCCGGCCCGGGCGCATGGCGATCTTCCAGAACAGCACATCGCCCAACTTGGCCATGACTTGCTTGGTGTGATCCGCCTCGCCCACGCTCACGCCGCCTGAGGTGATGACGGCGTCGGCACTGGCCGCGGCTTGAGTGAAAGCGGCTTCGAGCGCGGCGGGGTTGTCGCGCACCACGCCCAGGTCAATCACCTCAACGTTTAGCCGAGTAAGCATGCCCCACAGGGTGTAGCGGTTGCTGTCGTACACCGCGCCTTCGGGCAGCGGTTCGCCCACCGAACGCAACTCATCGCCGGTGGAGAAGAAGGCCACACGCAGCTTGCGAAACACCGGCACTTCGGCCTGGCCCAATGATGCGAGCAAACCCAGGTCTGCCGGGCTGAGGACGCGCCCCTGCTGCAAAGCCGCTTCGCCGCACGCCAGGTCTTCACCGGCCAGGCAGCGGTTGTCGCCCACCCGCAGCACGCCGGCCGGCACGCTGATGCGCTCGCCTTCCAACGTGCGGGTAAATTCCTGCGGCACCACGGTGTCCAGCCCCGCGGGCATGACGGCGCCGGTCATGATGCGCACGCAGTGCCCGGCGGGCACGGCACCACTCACGGCACCGCCTGCGAAGCCGGTGCCCGCGGCCACAACGAACACCGTGTCAGCCTGCGCGTTCAGCTCGGCGCCGCGCAGCGCGTAGCCGTCCATCGCCGAGTTGTCATGCGCCGGCACGTTGATGAGCGAGACCACATCACGCGCCAGCACCCGGCCCAGCGCGCTGCGAATGGGCAGCGACTCCACTGCCTGCACCCGCGGCACCAGGCGGGTGATGAACTCCTGCGCCAGCGCCACGGGCAGGGCGTTGGGGTCATAACCATTGACGCAACTGGCAATGTCTTGCAGGCGGGGCAGGGCGGTCATGAAAGGGTGGCCGGCGTCAAAGGCTGCGCAGGTCTTCCAGCGTGTTGGCGTTGAAGAACGCGGTGCTGTCTTCGAACAGCACGTCGGCATGGGCATGCTGGCGCACCCAGGCGTCGATCTTGCGGCCGCCGCCCTGCGTATAGCGCACCAGGCTTTCAAGCAGGCTGGCTTTCATGAGGCAGAACACGGGTTGGCGTTGCAGCACGCCGGCTTCGTCGGTGCAGGCGATGGCGATATCGGCATTCTTCTCGCACACCGCCTGGCCCAGGCGCGCTGCCAGGTCGAGCGGGAAGTTGGGCGAATCACACGGCACGCTCAGCAGCCAGGGCGTTTCGCAATGTTCCAGCCCGCACAGAAAGCCGGCCAGCGGCCCGGCATAGTCGGCCAGGGCATCGGGCCAGACCGGCGCGCCGAGCGATTCGTAGGCGGCCAGGTTGCGGTTGGCATTGATCATCACCTCGCCCACCTGCGGCTGCAAACGCCACAGGGCGTGCAGGGCCAGCGGCATGCCGTTCAGGACTTGCAGGCCTTTGTCGGCCCCGCCCATGCGGCTGCCGCGGCCGCCGGCCAGGATCAGGCCGGTGATGTCGGTACGTTCAATCATGTGGCTGGCGCGTCTTGTCCGGCCCAAAAGGCCAGGGCAGCGGCGTTGAATTCACTGGCGCGCTCGACTTGCGGCGCATGGCCGCATTGATCCCACAGCCGAACCTGGGCGTTGGGCATCAGGCGCTTCAAGGTTTGGGCATGCGCTGCGTTGATGAACTGATCATCGCGCCCCCACATCACCAGGGTGGGCGCATTGATGGCGGGTAAGGCGGCATGCAGGGCGGCCACGTGCTCAGCCTTAAAGCCGCCGAGATTGACAAAGCTGCGCAGCGTTTTGAGGAATGCCTGGTGTGCGCCGGGCAGCTTGGCCAGCATGACTTTGGTGTTGACCAGTTCATCAGTCACGAAGCCATCGGGTCGGGCAAAGGCCTTGCGCCACAGCATGCGCGTGCCCAAGCGGTTTGGCCGCGTCAACAGCTCGCCCAGCACGGGCAAGGTGGCCAACCGGAACTCCAACAAAGTGCCGCGTTCATCAATGCCGGCCGGATCCACCAGCAACAGCGAGCGGGCACGCTGCGGTGCCAGGCGCGCCATCTCGAGTGCAATGCTGCCGCCCAGGGAATTGCCGCAAAGGTGGGCGGTGGGAAGGTCGAGTTGAGCCAGAAAACGCAGCGCAAACTCAGCCAGGTGATTGATGGTGTAGGGCTCGTTGGCCGGTTTGTCAGTTAGACCAAAGCCCAGCAGATCGAGTGCGAAGACGCGGTGTCGCAGCGCCAGGGCCGCCACGTTGTGTTGCCACTCCAGCACCGAGCAGCCAATGCCGTGCAGCAGGAGCACGGCAGAACCCTGATTGCCGGCTTGCCAATAGCGTGTGCGGTGGTCGCCAATGCTGGCGAAGCGATCTTCAATGCTCGACATGGCGGCGGGTGACGATGGCGCGAGTCAGCCGCCGATGTAGTGCATCTCAACGCGCCGCTCGCCACTGCCGGTTTGTGCCACCTGGCCGGTGCGCAGCTCGGAGTAGCGGTCGCTGCGCTGCTGCCAAATGAGGCCAATGGCCGCGGCGATGTCGGTGTCGCTGGCGCCACCGCGCAGCAAGGCACGCAAGTCGTGCCCGCTCGATGCAAACAGGCACAGGAACAATTTGCCTTCAGTGGACAGGCGAGCGCGGTTGCAATCACTGCAAAAGGCCTGCGTGACGCTGGAAATGAAGCCCACTTCACCGGCGCCATCGGCATAACGCCAGCGTTGAGCGGTCTCGCCTTCGCTGCTGTGGCTTAATGGTTCGAGCGGAAATTCGGCCGCGATGCGCCGGCGCACGTCATCAGACGGCAGCACTTCATCCATGCGCCAGCCGTTGGTGGCGCCCACGTCCATGTATTCGATGAAGCGCAGCACGATGCCACTGCCGCGAAAGTGCCGCGCCATGGGCAGGATCTCGTGGTCATTCGTGCCGCGCTTGACCACCATGTTGACCTTGATCGGCCCCAGCCCCACGCGCTGCGCTTCGGCAATGCCTTCGAGCACCTCGGCCACCGGGAAGCCGACGTCGTTCATGCGCTGGAACACGGCGTCGTCGAGCGCGTCCAGGCTCACCGTCACACACTGCAAGCCGGCGTCTTTCAAGGCCTGGGCCTTGCGCGCCAGCAGCGAGCCGTTGGTGGTGAGCGTCAAATCCAACGCCTGCCCATCGGGTGTGCGCAGCGTGGCCAACATGCCCACCAATACTTCGAGGTGTTTGCGCAGCAGCGGCTCACCGCCCGTGAGGCGAACCTTGCGCACGCCGTGCGCCACGAACAAGCTGGCCGTGCGGGTGATTTCTTCGAAGCTGAGCAAAGAGGTCTGCGGCAAGAAGGTGTAGCTCTTGTCGAAAACCTCTTTGGGCATGCAGTAGCTGCAACGGAAGTTGCAGCGGTCGGTGACGGAGATGCGCAGGTCGTGCAGCGCGCGGCCGAGCTGGTCGCTGAGCAGGCCGTTGGGCGCCACTGCGGCTGCGGGAATGCGCGGCACCTGGGCGGCATAGCGCACGTCAGCCAACGGAATGATTTTTTCGCCCATGGCAACTATTGTGCCGGCTGGTTGATAACCTCGGCGCGGCGGGCGCCATCGAAGCGTTGGGCCCAGTAGGCCTCGCGCATGCTCTCGATGCGCACCTTGCTGCCGCTGCGCGGCGAATGGATGAAACGGCCCTGGCCGATGTACACGCCGACGTGCGAAAAACTGCGCCGCAGCGTGTTGAAGAACACCAAGTCACCGGGCTGCAGCGTGTCGCGCGACACCGCACTGAGCGCGTTGAAGCGTGCCTGCTCATCAGACCGGCGCGGCAGCAACAGGCTCAAATGGCGCTCGAACAAGTGGCGCGTGAAACCGCTGCAGTCAAAGCCCTCGGTGTTGCTGCCACCGCGCTGGTAGGGCAGGTCCAGGAAGTTCATCGCCGCCACCACCAGTTCGGCCGCGGCGCTGCGCGCGGGTGCCGGTGCACCGGCGCGAGCATGCGCTGGCGCAACCAACAGGCGCTCGCTCAACCACTGGCCCATCGGGTCAGCTTCGGCGCTGGGCTGCGCGCCGGCACCAGCGTGCATCAGCATGGTGCTCAGGGCTGTGCACAGGGCCAGCAAGGCGGTTCGGGTGGCAGTCACGCGCGGCAGCATAGCAGCGGCCCGCCACGGCCGGCCCGCCAATCAAGCACCGCGTCGCGTCGCGTCAGACCTGTGCAAGCCGAGCCGCCAGAATGCACGGCGCACGCCAACACCTTGCCGGAGACCCTGAATGAGCTATGCCGACTTTCACCGCCGCTCAATCGAACAGCGCGACGCCTTCTGGGCCGAGCAGGCCGGCTTGATCGATTGGCATAAGCCCTTCGACGCGGTGTGCGACTACCGCAACCCGCCGTTCGCCAAATGGTTCGTCGGTGGCCAGACCAACCTGTGCCACAACGCGGTCGACCGCCACCTGGCCACGCGGCCCGACGCCAACGCGCTGATCTGGGTTTCCACCGAAGTGGATCAGGAAGTCACGTACAGCTTCCGCCAGTTGCATGCCGAGGTGCAACGCATGGCCGCCAGCCTGCAGGAGCTGGGCGTGAAGCAAGGTGACCGGGTGCTGATCTACATGCCCATGATCCCCGAGGCGGTGTTTGCGATGCTGGCCTGCGCGCGCATCGGCGCCATCCACTCGGTGGTGTTCGGCGGCTTTGCCAGCGTGAGCCTGGCCAGCCGCATCGACAACGCCGAGCCCGTGGTCGTGGTCAGCGCCGACGCCGGCAGCCGCAGCGGCAAGGTCGTGCCGTACAAGGGCCTGCTTGATGAAGCCATTGCCCTGGCGCAGCACAAGCCGGCGCGGGTGTTGATGGTCAACCGCGGCCTGGCCGCGTACAGCCTGGTGCCCGGCCGCGACGCCGACTACGCCGAGCTGCGCCAGCGCCACCTGAACGCCAGCGTGCCGTGCACCTGGCTGGATGCCGAGCACCCGAGCTACACGCTTTACACCAGCGGCACCACCGGCGTGCCCAAGGGCGTGCAGCGCGACACCGGCGGCTATGCGGTGGCACTGGCCTCGAGCATGAAGCACATCTTCTGCGGCCGACCGGGTGAAACCTACTTCGCCACCAGCGACATCGGCTGGGTCGTGGGCCACAGCTACATCGTCTACGGCCCCCTCATCACCGGCATGGCCACCATCTTGTACGAAGGCCTGCCCACGCGGCCTGACGGCGGCATCTGGTGGCGCCTGGTCGAAAAATACAAGGTCAGCCTGATGTTCAGCGCACCCACTGCCGTGCGCGTGTTGAAGAAGCAGGACCCGGCGTACATGAGCCAGTACGACCTGTCGTCACTGCGCACGCTGTTCCTGGCCGGCGAGCCGCTTGACGAACCCACTGCAACCTGGATATCGCAGGCCTTGAAGCGCCCCATCATTGACAACTACTGGCAAACCGAAACCGGCTGGCCGATCTTGAGCCTGTGCAACGGCATCGAGCCGGCGCAAACCAAATTCGGCTCACCAGGCAAGGCGGTGTACGGCTTCGACGTGAAATTGTTCGACGAGAACACCGGCGAAGAATTGCAGGGCGCCAACCAAAAAGGCGTGGTCGGCATTGAAGGCCCGCTGCCGCCGGGCTGCATGCAAACCGTGTGGCGCGACGATGCGCGCTTCGTCAAGACCTATTGGCAAAGCATTCCGGGCCGGCAGGTGTACAGCACCTTCGACTGGGGCATCCGCGATGAAGACGGCTACTTCTTCATCCTGGGCAGAACCGACGACGTCATCAACGTGGCCGGCCACCGCCTGGGCACGCGCGAGATCGAGGAAAGCATTTCCAGCCACCCTAACGTTTCAGAAGTGGCTGTGGTGGGCGTCGCCGACAAATTGAAGGGCCAGGTGGCCATGGCCTTCGTGATCGCCAGGGACGCCAGCGCGCTGGACGACACCGCGGCGCGCCTGAAACTCGAAGGCGACATCATGAAAGTGGTGGATGGCCAGCTCGGCGCCGTGGCCCGCCCGGCGCGCGTGCACTTCGTGACCGCGCTGCCCAAGACGCGCTCGGGCAAGCTGCTGCGCCGTGCCTTGCAGGCGGTGTGCGAAGGGCGCGATGCGGGCGACTTGACGACCATGGAGGACCCGGCGGCGCTAGACCAGATCGCGGCGCTGGTGGTGCCGGGTTGAGGGGGGCGGGCCGGCCGCGCGGCCGGTGGTGGCAAGCTTGCGATGTCATCCGGGTTGAGGATGCACGCAACGGGCGGTTAGGCAGAAGATGCTTGGCATCGACTTCAAGCCACCGCCATGCACCTGATCTCCATCCAATCACGCCTTGCGGCGCTGCTTGCCTGTGTGGTGGTGTTGTGGGGCTGCGCCACGCCGCAAGTCACCAACCTGGGCTTGGCCGCAGGCGTGGCCACTGGGCTGGGGCACACGCCCACCACGAACATCGTTCAGACCTACTACCTGGGTGTGTTCGACCCACGCGAACAGTTGCCGCCCACGATTTACCGCGTGCGCATTCAAGGCCAGGCCAGCGCCTTGGCGTGGACGAAATTCGCCTCCGGCTGGGTGCGCGCTGACTTGCTGGATTCATTGTCCGGCAGCGTTGAACAAGATCGCACCGGCCTGCGTTTGGGCGAAGACCCGAAGAACCGAGTGCGGCTGGGCGATGACAAGAGTGCCTTGAACCGCCGCCTGGTGATGTTCGGCCCCGAGGGCTTTCGCGAAGCGCCGAAGAACCACCGGCTGGTGGTGGTGATGGGCTCCAGCCCCGAGAACTTCTTTGGCGCGGTGGACCGTGCCTTGGGCGTGGTGGCCGGCGTGACGCAGCCCAGCCTGAGCGGGCCCGACGTGGTGCGCGAACTTTGGAACGACACCGCCCGCATGCGCGAGGAACGCCGCGCGATGCAAACCTTGATTGACCTGGTGAGCAAGGAATGAGGAACCTGTTTATGCGAACACTCAATGTGCTGATAGCCACCACGCTGCTGGCCGGCTGCTCGGCTTTGCAGATTGATGTGGACGTTTACAAGGGTGGGTTGACCAACGCGCCGGAAGTGCAGCAAAGGCAGTTTGCGTATTTGGCGACTGCGGCCAAGCCGCTCATTGAACAGATGCGAGACAGTGCAAAGCAACAGTTGAAGGACTGCACTGCGAAGGCCATCGCGTGTGAGCCGACCAAGCGTGCGAAGGAATTCCTGGATGACATCTGGTTCATCTTCGAAGGCGAAACACGCAAGTCAAGCGAGCAGATCAGCACGACGCAGAACGCAAAGCAAAGTGCGTTTCCGTTTCTGCGCAAGACCGCAGATGGCAAAACAAAAGGTATCGACAAGCTCTCGGAGGACTTGGCGGCTGCCTATGTGGATGCCAAGCCAGACGAGATTAAGACTGCTGCGAGTGCGTTAACTGAAGCTTCAATTGGCTTGGCTCAACGCATTCTGTATGTCGTTGATCACCAATCCGTATTCAGCGAACTTGAAGCCGGCGGCACAGGCCCGTTGAAAGTGATGCGCCCCGTCTTGCAATCGCTGGCCAACACCCTGCTTGTTCAGGCCAATGACCTGCAACGCCAAAGTACTCGTGATGATGATTTGAAACATCGCGCAACGGGTGAAGTCGCAGCGATTAGGCGCGCCTTTCGCGTTAACCCGGCCGATGCGTTTGACGCCATCACACGGGATTTGACCAGTGTCAGCACGCCTGCGCCTGGG
>JAYUPO010000148.1:0-12163 GCA_043760085.1 Burkholderiales bacterium | reverse complement strand
CGGGCACCTCGGTCATCCTGCTCACGGCCGACCGCAGCCAGGCCACGCTGATGGGCGCCATGCGCGCGGGCATTCGCGAAGTGGTGCACACGCCGCTGGCCAACGGCGAATTCAAGGCCGCCTATGGCCGCCAGATCGAGCGGCTGATGTCGCAGCGAGAAGGCGCGCAGTCCGAGGGCCAGGTCATCGCCTTCATGCCGGTGAAGGGTGGCAGCGGTGCCACCTTCCTGGCCACGAGTTTTGCGCATGCGTTGTCGCGCGGCAAGAAGCGCGTTGCGGTGATCGACCTCAACCTGCACCTGGGCGACGCGGCCATTTTCATTTCCGACCAGCCGGTCACCAGCACCATGGCTGACTTGGCGCAGCAGGAGCACCGGCTTGACGCCGCTTTGCTGGAAAGCGCCATGCTGAAATGCGCCAGCCACTTGTGGCTGCTGGCCGCCCCCGAAACGCTGGACGCCGCAGTGGGCATCCGCGCCGAAACCGTGGCGCACATCATCGCGCTGGCCGCCACGCGGTTTGATTTCGTCGTGCTCGATCTTGGCCGCGTGCCCGATGCCGTGACCCTGCGTGCGCTCGACATGGCGCAGCGCCTGTACCTGATCGCGCAGTCCACCTTGCCATTCCTGCACGACGGCAAGCGCCTGCTCAACCTGCTGCGCGAACTGGGTTACCCGCAAGAAAAGATCGAACTGGTGATCAACCGCGTTGAGAAGGGCAGTGACCTGAGCGCGGCCGATGTTCGCCGCTCGTTGCAGTTCAACAGTGCGCGCGAAATCCCCAACAGCTACGCCAACGTGGCCTATGCCATCAACCATGGCCTGCCGCTGTTGCGACACACACCGCGCGACCCGGTGGCCAAGGCCCTGGTGACGTGGACCGACGAGTGGTTGCCGCAAGAACTTGAAACCCGCTCCAGCGGCTGGTTTCGTGGCCTTTCACGCGCACGCACCTGAGTGCCAGCGCCTAAAACAACTTGAGCCTTGCAGGGAGCTTTTCACATGTCACTCAAAGACCGTCTGGCCAGTTGGACCCGCGATGCACCGCGTGATGGCACCAAGCCCGCGGGCGACGCGGTTGACACGATTCCTTCCGTGCCCCCGCAGGGCCCTGCCGCGCCGCGCGCCGGCGCGCCGGTGCACAACCGTGCCACGCCTGATTTCGCCGATTCGCGCCTGGCCGATGGCATTGAATCGCGTTTCGGTGACCTGGGTGACCGCCGCCACGCCAACGTGGCGCGCAGCACCGGCTACACCCAGCTCAAAAGCGACCTGTACCGCCAACTGCTGGAACGCGTTGACCTGAACGCCCTGGGCACGCTGGAGCCGCACCGGCTGCGCGAAGAGGTGCGCACCCTGGTTGAACGCATGATTGCCGAAAGCGCCATGCCCTTCAATGCCGCCGAGCGGCGCCAGGTGGTCAGCGACATCGAGTACGAAGTCATGGGCCTGGGGCCGCTGGAGCCGCTGCTCAATGACGCGACGATCAACGACATCCTGGTCAACAACCACAAACAGGTTTACGTGGAACGGCGCGGCAAGCTCGAGCTCACCGCCGTGCACTTCGATGATGACAAGCATTTGATGAAGATCATCGACAAGATCGTCTCGCGCATCGGCCGGCGCATCGACGAATCCAGCCCGATGGTGGATGCGCGGCTGCAAGACGGCTCGCGCGTCAACGCGATCATTCCGCCGCTGGCGCTTGATGGCCCGGTGCTGTCGATCCGCAAGTTTTCGCGCACGCCGCTGATGATGGAAAACCTGCTTCAGTTCGGCACGCTCACACCCGAGATGGCCGAACTGCTGGAGGCCATGGTCAAGGCCAAGCTGAACATCCTTATTTCCGGCGGCACGGGCAGCGGCAAGACGACCACGCTGAACATCCTTTCCGGCTTCATTCCGGCAGACGAACGCGTTGTCACCATCGAAGACGCGGCCGAGCTGCAAATGCAGCAGCCCCATGTGGTGCGGCTTGAAACGCGGCCGGCAAACATCGAAGGCAGCGGCGAAGTGAACCAGCGCGCCCTGGTGCGCAATGCATTGCGCATGCGGCCGGACCGCATCATCCTGGGCGAGGTGCGCGGCAGCGAAGCCTTCGACATGCTGCAAGCCATGAACACCGGCCACGAAGGCTCGATGGCCACGGTGCACGCGAACACCGCACGCGATGCACTCATGCGCGTGGAAAACATGATCGGCATGGCCGGCATGCCGATGCCGCCGCGGGCAGCGCGCCAGCAGATTGCGTCGGCACTTTCAGCGGTGATCCAGATTCAACGGCTGTCAGACGGCAAGCGCAAGATGATCTCGCTGACAGAGGTCACCGGCATGGAAGGCGACACGCTCACGCTGCAAGACATCTTCGTCTTCAGCCAGGCGGGCATCGACAGTGACGGCCAGGTCACCGGCCATTTCAAGGCGGCGGGGGTGCGGCCCAAGTTCCAAGACCGATTGCGCGCGTTCGGTCAAAACGTGCCTGATGACATCTACGACCCTTCGCGCATTTACGCGGTGGGCAAGCCGGCGCCCAAGCCGCGCTGAACACCATGGACACCGGCCTGGCTCTGACGCTCGTGGTGGCCTTCGTGGCCGTGGTCTTCGCCCTGGAAGGCGGCTACTTGTTGTGGGACCGCAACCGCGGCCCCGAAGTGCAAAGGCTGCGCCGGCGCGTGCGCAACTTGTCGGCCGGAGGTGCCAACCGCGGCGACCTGCTCAAGACCCAGGAGTCGTCATTCATGGAGCAACTGCTCCTGACGGTGCCGCGTCTTTCGGCGCTGGATCGGATCATTGAACAGTCGGGGCGCGATTTCAGCGTTTCGCGTTTGCTGCTGGGGTGTATAGGACTTGGGACGATCGGGTTCCTTGCAACCGTGTTGTTGAACCGGCCCACGATGGTTGCCTTGATTGTTGGCGGGTTGGCAGCGGCTGCGCCGATCGGCTGGGTGCTGCATGAACGCGGCAAGCGCCTGGGCCAGATGGAGGCACAACTGCCTGACGCGATCGACCTGATTGCGCGTGCCATGCGTGCCGGCCATGCCTTCCCGGCGACGCTGCAAATGGTGGCGGAAGAGTCGCCCGACCCACTGGCGCAAGAGTTCCGCATCGTTCACGACGAAATGAACTTCGGGCTGTCTCTGGACGATGCCTTTCGCAACCTGGCCAAACGGCTGCCGATTGACGACGTGCGGTTCTTCGTGATCGCGGTGCTGTTGCAGCGCGAAACCGGCGGCAACCTGGCCGAAGTGCTGGGCAACATCGGGGCTTTGGTGCGCAGCCGCTTCAAGCTGTTGGGCAAGGTGAAGGTGCTGGCCGCCGAAGGCAAGTTGTCGGCCTGGATCCTGGGCCTCATGCCCATCGTCATGGCTTTCATCATCAACTTGATGAACCCGAAGTTCATGTCGCTGTTGTGGACCGACCCAGCGGGATTGAACCTCATCTACGCCTGCGCCGTGATGTATGTCATCGGCATATTCTGGATGTGGCGGCTGGTAAAGATCAGGGTCTAGACCATGCCGCCTGTTGAGATTCTGGTTCTGGTGCTCCTGTTTGCCGCCGTGGTGGGCGTGATTTGGGCCACCATGCAAATATGGGATCGGCGCAGCCGCATTCGCGAGCGCATGGGTCAGGTCGCTGCAAGCGGGCCGCTTGGCAAGTATGCGCAGGTCGATGCCGACGCGGCTGGCGGTGCGCTGCACCGGATGGCCGTGCCTGTCGCGCGCCTGGCAACACCTGAAGCTGACGAAGAGATCACCCGCTTTCGCGCCAAGTTCATGAACGCGGGCATTCGCTCTCGGTCAGCGCCGATGTACTTCTTCGCGCTGAAGGTGGTGCTGGCGTTGGGCTTGCCGTTGATCATGTGGCTGGGGGTGCAGTTCGGCACGCTGCGCATGCAGGGGCAGACCGTGATGTTTCTTGTGTTCAGCGCGGCCGCGTTGGGCTATTACCTGCCGAACATGGTGTTGGGCTCGATGGCGGCGCGGCGCCAGCGCGACCTTTTTGAAGCCTTCCCCGACGCTATCGACCTGATGGTGGTGTGCATTGAAGCCGGCCTGAGCCTGGACATGGCGCTGCAACGCGCAGCGCAGGAAATTGGCCTGCGCAGCCCGGCGCTGGCCGATGAGTTGCAGTTGGTGGGCATCGAATTGCGCATCGGCTCTACCCGCGAAAGGGCACTGCGCAACCTGGCCGCACGAACCGGTGTCGGCGAGATCAGCATGTTTGTGTCGATGATCCTGCAAGCTGACCGTTTCGGCACCAGCGTGGCGGATTCAATGCGTGTGCATGCCGAAGATTCGCGCACCCGCCGGCAATACCGCGCCGAAGAAGCGGCATCCAAGGTGCCCACCAAGTTGTTGTTTCCCCTGCTGCTGACGATCTTCCCCGCCATCATGCTGGTGCTGGTGGGGCCGGCCGTCATCGGCCTGGCGCGCAGCATCATTCCGATCATGGCGGGTCGTTGAATAGAAGGAGTGCGACCATGCCTGCGACCAACAACACCCTTTCCCCACCGCGTGCTGCCACCAGCCGGCGCGCCGCGGTGCAGATGCGTTGCCGCTTTCCGCAACCAGTGGCGGCCCCTACCAGAACCACCCAGGAGGTTTCAATCATGGTCACTCGCCCACGCAAGCCTGCAACGAAACCCGCCACCCGCACCCAAGCCGCTACCAGGGCAATGCCGCTGCGGATGCCGCTGCGCACTGGCGCAGCCCTGGCCGTGGGCACGCTCCTGGCCGGTTGCGCCGGGTTGAGCCCGCAAAGCATGCCGCCAGCCGCATCGAAGGTATTTCAAGTGGAGCCGATGTTGCGCGTTGAAACGGCCCCGTTGTCGGCCGAGTCGGCATACCAACTGGGCAAACAGGCCCTGGCCGATGGGCGCAATGAAACGGCCCTGGCCTGGTTTGACCGCGCCATGGCGATGCAACCGAAATGGGTGGATGCCTTCAACGGCCGCGCTGTGGCGCTTTCGCGCCTGGGCCGCACCGATGAAGCTGTTGCCGCGCTGCGCGGTGCCATCGAATTGCAGCCCAATGCTGCGCACCTGCATGGCAACCTGAGCATGCTGCTCATTCGCGGCGGCCAGTTTGAAACAGCGCGCGTGCATGTCGAGCAGGCCATCCGCCTGGCGCCGCAAGACACGCTGGTCTGGCCCGGCGTGCGCGACCAATTGGCCCAGCTTGTAGCCGCGGCAAAGATTCAGGCCGAACGCGCCGCGCCGGCGCCCGCGGTGGCACAGGCTGAGCCGGCGGCCAAGCCGATCGTTGCAGCCGTGGCGCCGGTGGTGGCTGCCACCTTGACGCCGGCTGCAGCGCCCGTTCCCGCGCAAGCTGCCGTGGCCATTCCTGCGCCCGTGGCCGTGCCGATGCAAGTGGCCGTGGCCATACTCGTGCCCGCGCAAGCGGTCGTGCCCGTGGCCACGCCAGTGCCCGTGTCCGCGCAAGCGATCTTGCCTGCGGCCTTGCCAGCGCCGGTTCAAGCGGTCTTGCCTGCGGCCTTGCCAATGCCCGCGTCCGTGCCGGTACAAGTCGCCGCTGCGAAGACGCCACCTGAAACCGCACCTGCCCAAGGCATGCGCTGGGTGCAGCAAAGCCCGCATATTCTTGAACTCAAGGCGCCGGATGTGCCGGCCGTGGCCGTGGCGCTGCCCGCGCCGCGGGCGGTTGCGCGTGTCTTGCCGCGCGAAGTGCCCGTGGCACAAGTTGCCGCGCCAAGCGAAGCAACCAGGCCTGCTGCGACCACCGCCGAAGCCGTTGCCAAGCCGGCCGCGGCGCCGGTTGCGGCCATGATGCCAGTAACCTCAATCGTTACCCTGGCGCAGATGGTGGTGCCGCCCGTGGTGGCGCTGCCCACGGCGGTTGACGGCTTGGCCAAGCTCAAGGTTGAATTCAGCAACGGCGCCGGCCGCACAGGCCTGGCTCGCTTCACGGCGGCGCAGCAGTCGGCAACCAATGGCATCGGCGCTGTGCGCTTGACCAACCACCGCCACTACAACGTGATGCACACCGAAGTCCAGTACCGCTCGGAGCAAGACCGCGCTGCGGCCGCCACCCTGGCCAAGGCCTTGGGCTTGAGCGTGGCGGTGGTTCACCAGCCTGGTTTGACGCAGGGCGTGGGCATTCGGGTGTTGTTGGGCCGGGACGCGGCCAAAAACGCCGGGCCTATCTTGGCGGTGCGTCAACAGCCTGCAGGTGGTGTCGCTGTGAAGCAGCGTGTGGGCGCTTCAAAGAGCTGATTACCGTTGCGCTTGGCTGCCTGAGCGAGCCGAAGGCGTCGGGCGGCCGACTCCACTCACGCCCCGGGCCAATGGCCCTGGGCGTTCGAAAGGCACAAACAGTCCACTGGAATGTTTGTGTCCGGGCTCCCCCGGCTGAGGCTCTGTCGGGCCTGAGCCTCCTCATTTACTTCGATACGTCGGCCACGCTACACGCTCGGCTGGCACCAGCGGTGGTGGGGTAACGTTCGAGAAGATCCGCTGCTGAAGGATCAGGACGGTGGGGCGTGCTGCGTAGCGAAGTAAAGGGGGAGGAGGAGGCCGCCAGGCCGACTCCGGAGGACATGAGCGCAGCAGCACGCCCTGCCGTCCTGATCGCGTTCCGATGAGCGCCAGACACCTGGCTCAACTTTGGCAGCCCGATGACCGGCCAACTTGGCCAAGCCCCAACTACTTCCTGGTGCAAAGGCTGAACGCCGCCGGCAGCGTCGTGGACGGTGTCGAACGCGTGTAATTCCGCAACTCCAGGTAGTCATCCATCGTCTTGGCTGGTGACGTGCTGGCGGTGTAGCGTTCATCGTTGTAAGGCGACGAGACAAACGCCGGCGTCGACTCGCCATCGCTCACGTCTTCGGCAAGAACGGACAAGATGTCTGAGATCTTGGCCTTGCCTTCACTCCCCGCAACGCCGGTGGCCACCACCTCAATGCGATACCTGATCCACGACGCCACGCTCTGCGGGTAGGTGATTTTCAGCACGGCTTGCCCGCTGGCGTTGGTGCGGGAACTGCCTTCAAAGGTGACCAGGACGTCGGCCTTGCGCGGGTCGATTTGGCTGTTGCCGCTTGCGTCTTCGGAAAGACTGCCCGGCGCTGCAACGATGGCCACCGAGTCGACAACGCCGTTGCGGTTCAGGTCTTCATTGGGGCACATGGCGCCGTCCAACGCCGGGTTGTAGACCCAGTTGCGACTGTCGGTGACGGGGTCGTACACGGTGATCCAGTTGCCCACGTAGTAGCCCAGCAGGTCAAGCACCGTTGTGAGTTGAACGTCTGCCTTCGGTGCGCCGGAAGCGTCGTTCACCTGGATCAGAAAACGCTTCACATAGTCGATGCCGGTCTCGCCCTTGACGATGAACTTGTCGGTGCCGATGCTGACCGACAGCGGCTCCGAAATCACCGTCAACTTGGCTTCCATCAGCCGCTCAGCCGGGCAAGGGGCGCCCACGGCGAAGTCCTCGGTGCTCCAACAGGCGCGAACCACCACACCGTCTGTGGGGCTGGACCTTGAACTCGGGATATAGCTCGCGCTGGCCACGCCGACGGCGTCGGAATACACCAGCGCCGAGCCGGTGCTCATCACGCCGCCCACCGAGAACGGATCGGGCAACGAAAACCTCACCCGAATGCCTTTGGCCGGGCGATTGGCATCGTGCAGGAAGAGCGCGCGCACCTCGACCCGGTTGCTTGAATTGACCGCGTTGGCCGCCACCCGGTCTGCCGACAGCGAAAGCGACGCCGCCTTCACCGCGTCAGTGATGGGCGGGATGACGCCGCTGCTTGGCAACACCACCACGGCCTGCGTGATGCTGGTGCCGGCACTGCTGGCGCGCAGATCAAGGGTGCCCGTCGCAGCCGGTGCCGTGTACGAATACAGGTACTCGCCGTTGATGTCGGTCGTGGCCTTGACCTCGACCCCGGCCACGCCATTGACCAGGATTTCCTGCGCCGCAATCGCTCGCGCGTTGATGTCCGTGAGCCTGAACAGCACACCGCCCGATCCACCCGGGCCCACGCTGGCAGGCAAGGCCGTGGCCGACAGGCGCGCACCGGTAACCTGTATCGCGGCAGTGCGGGTGAGGCTGCCGCTTTTCGCCGTGACCACGATGACACGGTTGGAGCGGTCGGCGCCGATGCCGACTTTCGCGGTGACGACACCGTTGGCGTCAGTGACCCTGCCGCTCACGCCTGCGGTGGCATTGGCATCGACACTGAACGTGACGGGAATGTTGGCCAGCAAGTTGCGATTGCCATCGACAGCCGTCAGTGTCGCGGTGACGGTTTCGGTGCCGCCGTTTTGCATGGAACTGCTGCTCAGTACCAATGCGAGATCCGAGGCAACAGGCGCCGGGGCTGTCGTCGTGCCACCGCCAGTCGGGGTCTCCGTGGTGATGTCGCCATTCGCACCTCCGCAAGCCGTGAGCCCCAACGCGAATGCCGCCAGGAAAGCTGCCGCAAACCCACGCACAGCGGCCCCAGGCCGCCCCAAAACCTCATCAACGTTCAGCATGTCCTTGCTCCCCAAAAGCTTGCCCTGGCGCCGCGCCTGCCCGGCGCGGGTCGACAGTAGGTTGAGTGCCAAATGTACCGTGCTGCCCAGCAGTTTTCGTCGCCCGTGTCCCCCCTGGAACAAGGGAAACGCGCAATTCGGTTCCTGCAGTCTCAGGCTGCTTTGCGCGCCGGCCGCACCCCGCGCGCGCGGTTGCTCAGACTGCGTGGCCGCGGCGGCTTGGCCACGCTGCCGGCCGGCCCCAGATTGGCCTCCATCCAGGCCTTCACATCAGCGGGAATGTGCCGGCGCTGCGGGTCATTCAGGTCGTAGTACAGGGCATAGATCTCGGCAAAGAACTCGGCCGGGCTCATCGCCGCGTAGGGGTCGGGCATGTGCTGGTTGATGAAGTCCAGCGTGGGCGCCTTCACGCACATCAGCGTGCCGTACCAGAAATTGATGGCGAAGGCGTGGCCGTTGGTGCGCAGCCAGTTGGTGTGGTTGGCATACCAGTCCTCGCCGCTTTGTTCAAAGGCCAGGCGGGCCCCACAGGCGGGCAAGCGCCAGGGGCTGCCGGTGGGCGCGTCGGGGGTCACCGTGGGCTTCCACTGTTCGCCGGGGCCGCAGGCTTGCTTGATGAGCGTGCGCACGCGGGCCTTGTCGATCTCGCTCAAGCCGGCATAACCGGCGGCCGGGCCCATGATGCGCAGCCAGTCTTCGATGCCCGCATCGCTGGGTTCGAAGCTGGCCCAGCCGAAACGTTCCCACAGCCAGCCATCCACCAGCGCCGGGTTGGCTTCGTGCACGGCATGGCCCACTTCATGGCGCAGCGTGTCTTCGAACCGTTCCTTGAAGGCCAGTTCGGCCGAGCCGATCTCGATCTCACCATGGCTTGACGAATACAGCCCGCCACCCACACCCTGGCCGAGGTTGATCTCGCTGAGCTTGGTGTTGCCTTCAACGTGGCTGTCGGGAAGTTTCTTCAGCAGCCGCCACAAGGTGTCGATGTCGTTCTTGTCGCTGTTCTGGTACCACGCATCTTCCAGGTCGATGCCAAAGCGCAGCTCGAAGAGTTGATCTTGCAGCGCCTGCTTGTTGGTTTTCTTGGCCCACAAAAACAGCTTGCGCAAGTCGGTCTTGGCTTGCGATGACAAGGCGCTGCCGCGCGGCAGGCGCTTGAGCATGGTCTTGAACGCCGCGCTGGCGGTGGCCGGTGGCTTGCCCTGGGCCAATGCCAGAACCACGCTGTTGAGCTGGCTCATCGCGTCTTGCGAAGGCACCCAGCGCCGGTAGTTCACCCAATGGTCGTGCCGCGCCGGCAGGGCATACAGGTCGTGCACATTCATGCTGGCCGACCAGCGGCGCAGCGCCTTCTCATCCTTGCAAAACTGCTCGGGCAGCGCGTAGCAGAGGCGAAAGGTCTTGGGCGAATGGTCGTATTGCGCCAAGAACCAGGCGCCTTGCACATCCACCGCGTCGAGCGACAGGCGCAGCCGCGCACGGGTGATGAGCACCGGGTGGTCGTGGATCAGCGCGCATTTCATGAGCTCGATGGCGCGGTCATCGAACCCCGCGTCGGCCCCCACCAGCTTCTCGCGCAGCTCTTCGGCGCCGAATACGACCCGCACCTGGTGCGCCTGCTCGCGCATCGGCGGCGGCAACAGCGCCAGCATCGTGTTCAGCCGCTGGTTAGCCGTGGCATAGCGGTAGCGCTCACGCGGCGGCTGCACCAGAAAGGCCTGGCCGCGGGCGAGGTCGAGGTAGATGAAGGCCTTTTCGACCTGCATGCTCACCCCGTCGATCACCAGGCGGTGGAACTCGCGCGCCAGGATGCGCACGCGTGCCGTGGGCGTGCGCTGCACGTTCAGGCAATCGGCCAGGTGCGCCTTGTGGCGCGCGCCGGTCTGGTCGGTCACTTCGTATGCGTGCATCAAGCTCATTGGGATTCCTTCGTGCTGCGCACTGCGGCGCGAGCCCGTTCGGGCGGCCGGGCGGGGCTCATGGAGTCCCCCGGATTGGCCGCAAGTGTGGCATTGCTGCTGGGTCGCATGACATCATGGCTGAACCTTTCTGCGTACTGCCATGAGCACACGATGAACCAAACCGCCACCTCCAGCCGACAAGGCGCCCTGGCCCGCGCCCGCGAGCATGTTGACAGCGGTGCGTTCGAAGCCGTGTTGGCGCGCCGGGTGGCCGTGCGGAGCGTTAGCCAGGACCCGGAGCAGGCCGCGCATCTGCAAAGTTACCTCGAACAACAGCTCGTGCCCGACTTGCAAGCCCTGGGCTGCGTCTGCACCGTGCACGCCAACCCGATGGCAAGTGATGTGGTGGGTGCCGGCCCGTTCCTGGTGGCCCACCGCCATGAAAGCGACGCGCTGCCCACGCTGCTGCTGTACGGCCACGCCGACGTCATTCGCGGCCAGGATGCGCAGTGGACGAAGGGCGCCGGCCCCTGGGTGCTGGCGCGCGACGGCGAGCGCCTCTATGGCCGCGGCACGGCTGACAACAAAGGCCAGCACAGCATCAACCTGGCTGCGCTGGAATGCGTGCGCGCCGAGCGCGGCGGGCAGTTGGGCTTCAACCTGAAGTGCCTGTTCGAAACCGGCGAAGAGACCGGCTCGCCGGGCTTGAACGAGTTCTGCACCCAAGAGCGCGAGCGCTTGCGTGCGGATGCGTTGATCGCCTCAGACGGCCCGCGCTTGCGCGCCGACCAGCCCACCATCTTTCTAGGCACACGCGGCACGGCTAACTTCGACTTGAAGCTGAACTTGCGTGCAGGCGCGCACCACTCCGGCAATTGGGGCGGCTTGTTGCGCAACCCTGGCACGGTGCTGGCCGCGGCCATTGCATGCTTGGTGGATGGCCACGGCCGCATCCTGGTGCCCGGCCTGCGCCCGCCGCCGATGCCGGCCAACGTGCGTGCCGCGTTGGCCGGCGTGACCGTGGGTGGCGGCCCGGGCGACCCCGAGGTGGATGCCGATTGGGGCGAGCCCGGTCTCACGCCCGCCGAGCGCGTGTTCGGCTTCAACACCCTGGAAGTGCTGGCCTGCCGCACCGGCAACCCGGACTTCCCCGTGAACGCCATTCCCGCCCACGCCCAGGCGCACTTGCAATTGCGCTTCGTGGTCGGCACAGATGTTGAACACCTGCGCCAGCATGTGCAGACGAGGCTGCAAGAGCAAGGCCTGCACGGCATCAGCGTGAGTGAACCCATGGTGATGCAGGCCACGCGCGAAGACCCCGACAACGCCTGGGTGCGCCTGGCCATGGCCTCGCTCGAACACACCACCGGCAAACGCCCCACGCTGTTGCCCAACCTGGGCGGCTCGCTGCCCAACGACGTGTTTGCGCACACCCTGGGCCTGCCCACCGTGTGGGTGCCGCATTCGTACCCGGCTTGCCAGCAGCACGCGCCCGACGAACACTTGCTGCTGCCCCTGGTGCGTGAAGGCATGCAGATGATGGCCGGGCTGTATTGGGATGTGGCCGAGAGTGCAGCCACGCTGCCGCGGCGATGCTGAGGCACTTCAGCTAGCGCATTGCGCTTGACGATTCGAGCGAGCCGAGGGCGTCGGGTGGCCGGCTACGCTCACTGCACTACCTTCCGGTTGTTTGAGGGTATCGACGTGGCACAGCGCAGGGTTGTCCACGGCGGCGGGCGGTCGGCGCTTGCGACGAACCGACC
>JAYUPO010000147.1:0-4490 GCA_043760085.1 Burkholderiales bacterium | reverse complement strand
GCCACCGTGCTCATCACGCAGTCGGGCCGCTGCAGCAGCCATTGCGCCGCGCCGCGCACCAGGTCGGGCTCGATGAGTGGTTCGTCACCTTGCACGTTCACCACCAGGTCGTCGCCATCCAAACCGATGAGTTCACAGGCCTGGGCCAGGCGGTCGCTGCCGCTGGCATGGTCAGCGCGGGTGAGCAAGGCTTTCACCCCGTGGGCGGTGCAGGCGTCGACGATGCGCACATCGTCCGCCGCCACCACCACCTGGCGCGCGCCAGACTGGGCCGCGCGCTGCGCCACGCGCACAACCATGGGCAGGCCGGCGATGTCGGCCAGCGGCTTGTTCGGCAGGCGGGTGGAGGCCAGCCGCGCCGGGATCAGGACGTGAAAGTCCAAGGTGTCAACCATCAACCAACCATCAACCATCAGCCACCAGCCGGTGCGGGCGTGGGCGTGGCTGTGGCAGCGTCCAGGCTGCGCGCTTCGCTTTCCAGCAGGCAGGGCAGGCCGTCGCGGATGGGGAAGGCCAGGCGGTCGGCCGCGCAGCTGAAGCCAGAGGGGCGCTGTTGCTCGTCGCGCAGCAGTTGCAGCGGGCCGCGGCACACCGGGCAGACCAGCAGTTCGATCAAACGCAGATCAAGGGTCATGGGCGGGTGCAATGCGCAAGCAGTAGGGCAACGAAACCTTCGGGAAGCTGGAAGTCTAGCGGCACCACCCACACCCGCGTGCTGCCCAGTCGCCCCGGCGCAATCTTGACTGCGTCCTTCTCGCTGACCAGCACGTCGGCTGCGTCGTCTGGCCAGGGCAGGGTGGTGTAGTCATGGTGATCCGGCAGCGGCAGTTCGGTCACGTCAAGGCCCAGCGCACGCAGCATGTTGAAGAAGCGCGCCGGGTGTGCCAGGCCGGCTGCGGCCAGCACCGGGCGGCCGCGCAAGGCCTGCAAGGCCGCAATGCTTGGCGCGGCGCCGGCCCACCATCCGGCCAAGGCCACGGCGCCGGCCAATTGCCGCTGCACCAGGGCGCCGGGCAGCGGCGTGCTGGCGGCCGCTGCGTTGTAGAGCACCAAGGTGCGCGCCGGCACGGCCGCGGGCAGCGGCTCGCGCAACGGGCCGGCAGGCAGCAGTTGCCCGTTGCCGGCGCCGCGCTCGTCAAAGACGATGACCTGAGCGTCGCGCTGCAGAGCCAGGTGCTGCAAGCCGTCGTCGGCAACGATCAGGTCGACCTGTGGCTGAGCCTGCAACAAGGCGCGCACCGCGGCGGCGCGATCGCGGCCCACCCACACCGGCGCGCCGGTGCGGCGCTGGATCAACAGCGGCTCGTCGCCCACCTGCGCACTCTGAGCCTGCGGCGTGACCGCGCACACTTCATCGCCCCGACGCCCATAACCGCGCGACACCACGCCCGGCTTGCGCCCGGCCGCCTGCAAGGCCTGTACGAGGGCGATGACGGTGGGCGTCTTGCCTGCACCACCCAGCACCAGGTTGCCCACCACCACCACGGGCACGGGTGCACGCCAGCCGGGGGCTGACAAGTGTTTGCGCAGGGCAGGTTTGCGCATGACAAGTTTGCGCATGACAACGGCCAGGCCATACAGCCAAGCCAGTGGCAGCAGCGCACGGTGCCAGCCTGTGCAGTGGGGCTGCCACCACCCGGCCACCAGGGCCTGCTCCCACGCAGCCGGCAGCTTCACTGCTGCGCGCCGCTGCTGCCCTGGGTGGCGATGGTCAGGCGCGCCAGGCCGGCGCGCCGGGCGGCGTCGAGCACGTTGACGAACGATTGATGCGACGACATGGCATCGGCAGAAATGATCACCGCGGCATCGGCGTGGCCGGCGGCCGCGGCGGTGAGCTCGGTGGCCAGGGCGACCACGCTGCGCCCATCCACAGGTTGCTTGTTGATCAGCGTGCGCCCGTCGGCAGCCACGGCCACCAGAATTTCATGCGGCCGTTCGCGCAACTTGTCGGCGTCGGCCGCAGGCAGGGTGAGCTGCAGTTCGGTGAAGCGCGAATAGGTGGTCGACAGCATCAGGAAGATGAGGATCACCAATAACACGTCGATGAACGGGATCAGGTTGATCTCGGGTTCATCGACATGGCGGCGCGAGAATTTCATCGTGCCGTCAACCGGCCATCGCGGCGTTGATACGTGCCGCGTGGCGCATCAACTGTGGCAGCAGCCGCTCGGCGGCCAGCTCCATGGTCAACTGGTATTCCTCGACCCGCGAGCGGAAGTAGCGGTGGAACATCAACGCCGGCACGGCGATGATCAGCCCGAACGCGGTGTTGTACAGCGCCACCGAAATGCCGTGCGCCAGCATCTG
The DNA here is from genome assembly GCA_043760085.1 of Burkholderiales bacterium. Classification (GTDB taxonomy): domain Bacteria; phylum Pseudomonadota; class Gammaproteobacteria; order Burkholderiales; family Burkholderiaceae_C; genus Rubrivivax. The sequence goes on along the minus strand of JAYUPO010000147.1, from coordinate 2,183 downwards.
CGGGTTGGAGCCGCCGGTGGGCGACTGCGAGCCAAAGATTTCGATCATGCCCACCACGGTGCCGAACAGCCCCAGCAGCGGCGCGGCCGAAGCGATGGTGCCCAGCGCATTCAGGTAACGCTCCAGCCGGTGCAGCGCCACGCGGCCGGCACCTTCGAGCGACTGGCGCACGTCAAGCTCGCTGGCCTTGGGGTTGGCCATCACGTTGCGCAAGCCGGTGGCCAGCACACTGCCCATTTCAGACGTTTGCGCCAGCTTGTTCACCACTTCCAGGTTGGGCAGCCGCTCGCGCGTTACCGCCATCACTTCTTCGAGCAGGCTGACCGGCGCCACCAGTGCAGGGCGCAGGCTGATCAGGCGTTCAACCACGATGGCCAGGGCGACGATGGAGCACAGGATCAACGGCCAGATTGGCCAACCAGCGGCTTGTATGATCGAAAGCAAGGGGAGGCCTCGGGTGCGCGGGCGGTGGGCGCTGCATGGCACGTTGCGGGCCTTTTTGGGCCCCGGCTGGGCACACAGCGGCGGCGATTATGAGGGCAAGCCTGCGCCGCCCCGGCGGCCGAAAAGGGCCGCTTTCACCGGCCTGAGCGCGTACCGCCTCAAGTCATCCACCGTTGCTGTGGACAACTGTGTGGTTAACGTCGCTGCACCGGCCGCAAAGTGGCGTCGATACATGGGTCTGATTAGCCTGCCACTTTTTTCGGCAGAAAAATGATGTTTGAAATCAACCAGTTGAGACTTGAATGCGGCACTTGTCGCGGGCCCATGCCGGCGCGGCCCAGTGTTGGCGCGGGTGTGGAGCGTTGCCTCCGCGCCAGGCTTGGGTTTGGCCATGATCGCGGCTGAAAACGAAGGCCTGGCGCGGCCCGTTTGGGGCGTGGCCGCGCTGCTGCTGGCTTGCGCCGATGCGCTGAACGCGCGCTTTGCCGCCGTCACGGTGCGTGGTGAGCTCTCTGGCCTGTCGCGCCCGGCCAGCGGGCACCTGTACTTCGCCTTGAAAGATGCCAGCGGCGCGCCGGCCTTGCTGCGCTGCGCCATGTTCCGCCGCGCCGCGGTGATGATGGATTTCGCCGCGGCCGACGGCCAACAGGTCGAGCTGCGCGGCCGCCTGGCGGTGTACGAGCAGCGCGGTGAGTTGCAGTTCGTGGCCGAGGCCATGCGGCGCGTGGGCAGCGGCGCGCTGTACGAGGAGTTCCTGCGCAAGAAGGCGTTAATGCAGGCACAGGGCTGGTTCGATCTGGCGGCCAAGCGCGCGCTGCCGGCGTTCCCACGCGCCGTGGGCATCGTCACCTCCATCGGCGCAGCGGCGCTGCACGACGTGTTGACGGCGCTGGCACGCCGCTCGCCCCAGGTGCGAGTGGTGGTCTACCCCAGCCTGGTGCAAGGCGCCCAGGCGCCCGCGGCGCTGGTGCGGGCGTTGCAGTTGGCTGGCCAGCGGCGCGAGGTGGATGTGCTGCTGCTGGTGCGCGGCGGCGGCTCGCTGGAGGATCTTTGGGCCTTCAATGACGAAGCCCTGGTGCGTGCCATTCGCGGATGCCCGTTGCCGGTGATCAGCGGTGTCGGCCATGAAACCGACATCAGCCTGGCCGACCTGGCGGCCGACCTGCGCGCCGCCACGCCCACCGCCGCGGCTGAGCTGGCTGCACCGCCGCGCGATGAACTGCGCGCCGCGCTGGCGCTGCTGGCCGCACGTGCTGCACGCGCGGTGCAGCGCCGCCTGGACACGCAGGCGCAGCGGCTCGACCTGTTGGGCGAACAACTCGCCGGCCGGCTGCAAGGCCTGCGTGGGCACCAGCAGCGCCTCGCCCTGCTGGCTTTGCGCCTGCGCGGCAGCATGGCGCGGCGGGGTGCACATGACAGCCAGGCGCTGGCCTACCTGCGTGCGCGCAACCTGCGCGCCCGCGGCCAGGCCTTGGCGGCAGCGCGCAGCGGCTTGGCGGTGCTGCAGGCCAGGCTGACGCAACTCGACCCGCAGCATGTGCTTGAACGCGGCTACGCCATCGTCGAAGACGAGGCCGGCAAAGTGTTGATGGCGCCGGGGCAGTTAAGCCCGGGCGCCATCTTGAAGTTGCGCCTGGCGCGTGGCCAGGCGCGAGTGGTGATCGAGCAGCGGCTCTCCGTCGAGCCGCCGCCCGCTACGTAGCCGCCCTTACAGCCCGCCGTTTTGCTGCGCCACCATG
>JAYUPO010000146.1:0-12229 GCA_043760085.1 Burkholderiales bacterium | reverse complement strand
CGCCGATGGCCCACATGCTGATGAAACAGCTTGCCGAGGCGCATGGTGCGAAGGTGGCGCAGTTGCCGGCACCCCTGGCCGTGTACTACCAAGACTGGGGGCAGAACCCCTATGGCGGCGGCTACCACGGCTGGGCGGCGCACTACAACATCTGCCAGACCATGGATGTGATCCGCGCGCCTTACAAGAGAATTTTGAACAACAATCAGCATCAAACCTACATCATCGGATCGTGTTATTCGTTCGATCAAGCCTGGGTCGAAGGTGCTTTCTGCACGGCGGAATCGGTGTTGCAGGAATTCCTGCATTACAGGCCGTTTCGCGGTGTAGCGAATTACCAGTTGGTGTGTCGGTCGACTTGATGCGCGGCCCGTGCGTGGCTGGCGTTGCTCGCGTGGCTGATGTGACTGGTGTGGCCAGTCATGCTGATGCCCAGATCGACCAAACCCATGGCAGGGCAAACTGAATTGGCCTACTTCGCAATGGAGAGCAAGCATGTCTTCTGACATTCGCAGTGTTGACATCGCAGTCATCGGCGGCGGCACGATTGGCCTCGCAGCCGCCTACTACGCGGCCGCGGCCGGCCACAACACGGTGCTGTTCGAACAATTCGACTTCGGCAACACGCGCGCCAGCTCCGATGGCGACTCGCGCATGTTTCGCGTGATGTACTCCGACGCCACCATGGCCAGCCTGGCCGAGGCATCGCTGGGCTTGTGGCGCGAGATTGAAGACTTCACCGGCGCCACTCTGTTGCGCCGCAATGGCCTGCTGTTCTACGGCGTTGACGCGAACAGCGTTGAAGGCGACCTGGCGCAGTGCCAAGCGGTGATGACGCAGCTGGGCATTCCCTACACGCGCTACGAGCGCGACGCCATGCTGCAGGCGTACCCGGTGTTTCGCGAGCTGCCGCCCAGCTACTACGGGCTTTCGCAGCCCAGTTGCGCCACCATCGAGGTGAAGCAATCGCTAGCGACTTTTGCAAAACTGGCCCAAGGCCGCGGCGCAAGCTTGCTCACCCACTGCCCGGCCACCATTCGGCCCAGCAGCCCGGGCGCGGCGTCGTACCTGATAGACAGCCCCGCAGGAACATTCAATGCCAAGCAACTGATCCTGGCGCCGGGCGCCTGGTCCAACCGGGTGCTCGCGGCATTCAACATGCAGTTGAAGCTGACGATCTGGCAAATGACGGTGGCGTACTTCGGTGTTGACGCCTCGCTGCCCTGGCCCATGTGGTACGAATTCGGCCCCACGGTGGACGGCCGCGAGCTGCTGTACTACGGCTTCCCGCCGTTGGGGCAGCCCGATCGGATCAAGGTCAGTGCCGATTTCACCAACGACTTGTTCACCGACCCGAGCCAGTGCAGCTACCGGCCCGACCCGCGCATCCTCGACCAAATGTCGGCCTTCATGGGCACGCGCTTTCGCAGCGCCAACCCTGCGCCGCAAGACGCCATGACCTGCCTTTACACCATGAGCGCAGACAACCAGATCATCCTCGACACCTTGCCCGGGCGGCCCAATGTGGCGGTATTGACGGGCGAGTCGGGGCGCGCCTTCAAATACACGCCGCTGTTCGGCCGCATCCTGGTGCAACTGGCCACCACCGGCAAGTGCGCTTACGACATCAGCGAATTTCGCATCAACAGACCGGGCCTGGGCCTGCAAGCGGGCGCAGCCTCATGCTGACCTGGGTGCGCCTGTGCGGCGCGGCTTGCGCTGTGCTGTTCACGCTGTGCGCTGCAGCCCAGGGCTTGCCCGCAACGCAGCTCAAGGTCGTCGGTAGCTGGGACTTCCTGGCGCAGTTCAAAGACTTCGAAAAGCCGTTCTGGGAGAAAACGCTGCCGGAATTGACCGGTGGCGCGGTGACCGCCGAGGTGACCGCGTTCAATACGATGGGGCTCAAGGGAACGGAAATCGTGCGCCTCATGAAGCTCGGCATGATCGACTTCGGCACCTCGGTGCTGGCCTATGGCGCCGAGGCGGACATCGAAACCGAGGGTATCGACCTGGCCGGCCTGGCCGACAGCATCGAGCGGGCGCGATCCATCGCCAACGCTTACTTGCCGGTGCTCGACGAGTTTTTCCAACACAAGCACGGCATCAAGGTGTTGACGATCTTCCCCTACCCGGCGCAGATCATCTATTGCAAAGACGCCGTCAAGAGCCTGTCGGATCTGAAGGGCCGCAAGGTCCGCGTGGGCACGCGGCCGATTGCTGAATTCGTTGAAGCGGTAGGCGGCGTGGCGCTCAACATTCCCTTTGGCGACGCCTACGCCAAGCTGAAAGAAGGCGCAGTGGATTGCGGCATCACCGGTGCCCTGCCGGGCAACTCGGCCAAGTGGTACGAAGTCACCCGTCACCTATATCCGCTGCCGCTGGGGTGGAGCATGTCGATGCAGGCTGTCACGCTCAATGCGTGGCAACGCCTGGACCCGCGCGTGCAAACTGTGGTGGCGGCCGAAATCACCAAGCTCAGCCATTCAATCTGGGATCGAGCGGCATTCGAGACGACGCAAGGGCTCAACTGCAACTCGGGCCAGGGCGAATGTTCACTCGGCACGCGATCCAACATGTCGCTGGCGCGAGTTTCTGATGCGGACCGCGCGCTGCTCAGCCGCATGCTGCGCCAGGTTGTCGTGAAGCGCTGGGCGCAGCGCTGTAGCGCCGATTGCGTGGCGAGGTGGAACGGTTCGGTCGGGAAAGTCGTGAACATCCATGCGCAGCCGTAACGCACCGGTGCTGCGGGCCTTGGCCGCAGCGACAAGGTGGGGAGCGCGGGCCGAAACGCGATGACTGAAGTGCGTGGCGTGACGCGGGACAACCCGCCCCAATTCAAGAGCATTGCCCGGCGGCTCGAGCTGGCGTTCGCTTCGGTGGCAGCGATGACGGTGGTGGCCTCTGGCGTGGCCATCTGGGCCTTCGCTGCGGTTGAAAAAACCTTTGTCAGCGTGGCCGATCGCGGCTTCCCGCAAGCCACGGCGGCGCTGCGCCTGAAGTCCGACAGCCAGGAATTCGCATTGGCTCTCCTGGCGCTGACCTCGGCCTCCGACGAGTCCACGCGCGCCGGGCTGAAGCAACGCATGACGCTCATCGGCGGCAATCTGCGCGAACGCATCGCCAGCCTGACCAAGGGCCTGGAAGTCGTTGACCCGTTGATCGCGCAGATGCCCGAGCTGCTCGAAGCCAACGTTGCTGAAACCGATCAGTTGGTGCGCCAGCGGCTCACACTCGAAGGCCAGGCGCAGGAACTGCTGGCGCGCACGGCCGTGGCTCAGCGCGACTTTCTGAGCACGCTTGAACCTTTGGAAACCACGGCCAACGCCGATCTGCTCGCCGCGGCGCGCCGAACTTCGTTGCAGGCAGCGGCTTCCATTCACGGTTTGATGGACATGGAGATCGCGTCACTGCGAACGCTGCTGAAGTTGCGCGCCGACGCCTTGCGCTTCAGCTCAAGCTTGGTCGAAGCACAGTTCCCGGGCCGGCAGGCCAACGATGGCACTCTGAGCCGCCAGGGGCTGGCCCTGCTCGATGAGGTCAAGCGTTCGGTCGGGCAGCTCCAGATTGCCGAGGCGGCACCGGTGGGGCGGGCCCTCGCCGCCGCCCTCGGTACTTATCTGGGCGAAGACAAGGTGGGCACGGCGGCGCTCGCCAGCGCGGCGCGAGCGCCCGGCACCAACGGCGACAGCGGCAAGAGCATCGAGGCGGCCTTGTCTGTGTTCGACAAGTCGCTCGAGCCCGTCATCCGAAAAATGACGTTCCAGATGATTTCGCAGAGCGATGCCATCACCGGAAATGCCGCCAACGCCGTGGTGCTGCTCGTGGCTGAAGAGGTGGCCTCGCTCAGCGCCATCTTGCGTGTCAGAGGTGAAGGCAGCTTGCTGGCGAGCTTGATCACCCAGGCCACCGAAGCCGGGGCCGACAGGCTGGGCGAGTTGCAGGCTGCGTTTGATGCCACGCAGGGCCGCCTGCGCGTGGCGCTTGAAAGCGCCCCCAAACCTGTTGCCGTGCGGGCAGATCACCCAAGCTTGAGCAAAGTGGCAACGCCACCTGTGCTGACGAAAGTGAAGGCATCAAGCGATCTGAACGCCACACGCGCCGCCTTCCAGCGGCTTGCTGCACTCGGCGCGGGCGAAAAAGGCATCTTCGCGCTTCGAGCCCAACAGTTGCGGCTGCGTGCGAATGTTGCCCAGGCCGTGTTGCGCAACCAAGAAGTCACCAGCCGTTTCGCGGCGCAGGTGTCTGACCTGAGCGACGGCGTTGGCAACCAGCTCGCCGCGCAAATCGGTGGCCTGCGATTCACGCTTGACCGCGACACACTCTTGCTGGTGGCGCTGGCTGCGCTGAGCTTGCTGCTGTCTGCCCTGGTGGGCTGGCTGTATGTCGGCCGGGGCATCGCGGCGCGCCTGACCCGCCTGGCCGACAGCATGAGCGAGATCGCTGCCGGCAACTTCGCCGCACCCATTCCATCGGGGCAGAGCGATGAAATTTCGAGCATGGCCGAATCACTGCGCTACTTTCGCGACCGCATCGCGGCGCAACGCGAAATCGAGCGCTCGGCGGTCAACGCCGCCGAAGGCGCCAACAAGGCCAAGTCAGATTTCCTGGCCGGCATGTCGCACGAACTGCGCACGCCGTTGAACGCCGTCATCGGTTTTTCTGAGGTGCTGCAGGAGCGCTTGTTCGGCGAACTCAATGCCAAACAAAGCGAGTACGTCGACGACATCCACAGCTCGGGCAAGCATCTGCTGTCGTTGATCAACGACATCCTCGATCTCTCAAAAGTTGAGGCCGGCAGCATGGAGCTTGAGCTTGCGAGCTTCAGCGTATCAACGCTGGTTGACTATGCGCTCACGCTCATCCGGGAACGTGCCGCGCACCATGGCATCACGCTGGAATTTTCCGAATCCCCTGACCTGCCCGACATCACGGCGGACGAGAGGAAGTTCAAACAAATCTTGCTGAACCTGCTGTCGAATGCCGTCAAGTTCACACCCGATGGCGGGCGCGTGAGCGTTGCCGCGCGGCGGGTCGGTGCGGCCGTTGAGGTCAGCGTCAGCGACACCGGCATCGGCATCGCGCCGCAAGATCTGGAGGCGGTGTTCGACAAGTTTCGCCAGGTCGGCCGTGCCAGCTTGGCCAAGGCGGAAGGAACGGGCCTGGGCCTGGCACTGGCGCGCCAGTTCGTTGAACTGCACGGCGGCAAGATCTGGGTCACCAGCGAGCCCGGCAAGGGCTCGACCTTTACCTTTTCGCTGCCGGCGCGTGCGCCGACTGATCGGACTGAAGAGAACGCCGACCGCGTTCCTGGTGCTGAATGAAATGAAGAACCCATGACCCTCACCCGCTTCTCATTCCCCACCCCCATTACCTTCACCCGGCCCAAGGCCTGGCACCTGAAACAGGCCTGAACGCTTGATCAAGCAACTGGCCATCTTCGACCTCGACCACACGCTGCTGGGTCGCGACAGCGATGTGCTGTGGTGCGAATTTCTCATGCAGCGCGGCGTGCTGGATCGCGATCACTTCGAGCCGCTTAACCGCGAGATGGAGCGGGCTTATCAGGCCGGCACCGTGAGCGCGGCTGATTACTGCGCCTTCTACATCGGCACCCTGTCCGGGCGCACACGCGCGCAGTGGCGCGTGCTGCGCGGCGACTACCTGGCCAGCGTGATCGCGCCACGCATCCCCGCTGCCGCGCAAGCCCTGGTGCGCCAACATGCGCAGCAAGGCCACACGCTCGCTCTCAGCACCGCCACCAACCGCTTCCTTAGCGAGCTAACCGCCGGCTACCTGGGCATCAACGAGCTGATTGCCACCGAATGCGAACTTGATATGCAGGGCCGCTTCACGGGCCGCGCCAGCGGCGTGTTGAACATGCGCGAAGGCAAAGTCGCGCGGCTGCACGCCTGGCTGGCCGCGCGAGGCTTGCAGGCAGGCCAATGGGCCGCCACGGCCTACAGCGATTCGATCAACGACCTGCCGCTGCTGCAAGCCGCCACGCAAGCCGTGTGCGTGAACCCCGATGCGCGCCTGGCTGCGCATACGCCCACGCATGGCTGGCCGACCGTGATGCTGCACCGCGGGTAGGCCGGCAACGCGTGCTCAACTTCGAGATCATTTAGCCGCAGCCGAGGCCAGCCATGACGTCGCCGCGGCGCTGCCGGGCAAGCTGAACCCACGCCTCCTGGGCTTTTGACTTGGGCTCAAAGCTCGCGATCGACAGTTCGAGCAGTCGTGCCCGATCCTCTGGGGGTAGCCCCAGAACCTGCGCTTGCAACTCTTGCCTTTGCATGGACATGATGTTTTGCTCCGTACCCTCTACGCCGTAAGGGTGCCACACCCCGGCAATGCTGCGGGGTAGTTTGCGGTGGCAGCAGATCTGAACCTCAGAGGCCAGCGTTGCAGCACTCAACGTTTCGAAACAGGGGAAGAACGCAACACGACACGCAAGCCCAAGTTGTTGCCGCGGCCGCCCGGGAGGTCGTTGCTGCGACAAGCACAGCGGGCGTCGTATAAGGAATAGAACCATGAGCCGCCGCGCACAACCAACGATTTGACACTTTCGAGCTGACCCAAACTGATGGCCACACCATCATCTTCAGCCACGCGGCTCAGCCACGAGCTACTGGTCCATTCCCACAGGTTGCCCAGCATGTCGTGCAGGCCGTAGCCGTTCGGCTCGTAGCAACCCACAGCAGAGCTGTCGTTCACACCTAAATCGCCGTAGTTGGCCCGCTCAGTGTCAGGGTCGTCGCCCCAAGAAAACACCTGTCCTACCAAGCCCCCACGAGCCGCCTTTTCCCACTCGCGTTCAGTGGGCAAACTGACCAGCCATGTCCCACTTCGCACCAGCGCGGCCAGGTCTGACTCGGCGAATTCAGGCGAGTGCAGTAGCTGCGCGCTCAGCCAGTCGCAATAGCCCAGCGCCTCGCTCCAACTGACATAACGAACAGGGCGGTTTGGGGGGTCACGCAGCGCTTCGCCATCGCCCGGCTCGGTTTGCGTGTCCTGCAAGAAAGCCCTGAATTGCGCCACGGTCACTGGATAGCGTGCCAAGTAAAACGCCTGGGTGGGCGTGGCGGCATCGTTGACTTCATCATCTGGAACATCCGCTTTGATGATCTGGCTAATGCGTTCGCGCAGCGCGCTCGCAGTGCCGATGCGAAATTCCGCGTCCGCTTCAACCCGCACAAAGCCGTGGCCTGGCTCGGCAGGCAGGTGGGCCCGCTTTGCATCAAACCGCGGATCGCCCAGAGCCGCCAACACATTACCCGCCATCGCGCGCGGCACGGCGCGCAGGCCACCATGGCTGGGGTGCAAGGGCAGCGCCGCCACCAACCAACTCACCACGCGCACGGCGATGTTGGCGGTGCGCTTTTCTGCTTGCAGCGCACCGCCACCCAGTTCGGCCAATTGCAGGCCCGCGAGCAGCGCAAGCCCCCAATCGGCGCGGCCCGGTATAGCCTGGCGTTTGAATTCCTCAACGCTTTGCCCACCCACCAAATGGTCGGCCGCACTGGCGCCACGCTCGGCCCCCGCCAGGCGCGCCGCCAGGGGCAACACCACTTGCCAGTGCGCGGGCGCCAAACGCGCCAGGCGCAAGCACTCAGCCGGAAAGTCGCCTTTGGCCTGCAAGTGGCACGCCGCCAAAAATTCCTGAAAACTGCGGTGCGGAAAACTGAACTCGCGCTCGCCGCCTTTGCGCTGCCCCAGGCCGAGTAACAACCCGGCGCGCTTTTCGATGTAGTCCACCACCACGGTGGCCTCGTCTTTGCTGCCACCCAGCAGCGGCGTGAAGGCACGCACCAAGGTGTCTTCGCCGATGTTGGCGGTGCCTTCACCCAGGTTGCTTTCGTGTGCCTCAAAGGCCACGCGCTCCAACACGCTGCGCAGATTTGAAAGTTTCAAGTCTTTCTGCTTCAGCGCACCGAGCAAAGCCTGCTCGCTGCCCGAGGTGCGCGTCCAGCGCAGCAGCAGCAAGTCAACTGAAGCGTTGTACAAATCGGCGCGGTCTTCGGGCAGGTGGCCGCGGTTGCTATGCAGCGTCGTCATCAGCGTCAGCAGCAGCGGGTTGCGTGCCAGGGGCAGCAGGTCGGCACGCTGGTAAGCGCCCAGCAGGTCATCACGCTTCCTGGCCGCATCAGCGGGGCTGCGCCATTTGCGTTGCTCCAGCGCGGCGTACCAGCGTTGAATGAATTGTTCGATCTGCTCGTCTTCCAACTCGGCCAGGGCAAACACACCTTCAGAAGGGTCGGCGCCTGTTGGCCAGGCATAGGGCCGGGCTGTGAGCAAGAAACGGCACGCTTGCCCGGCGCTGCTCATCAGGGCCTTCACAGCGGCGTACACGCGCTTGCGGCGCGCTTCGTCGCCACATTCGTCCAGGCCGTCGAGCAAGAAGAACGCGCCCTGTTTGCGCGCCAGGCGCTGCAGCGTTTCTGCCGTGTCTTTTGACAAGCCATAACCGCTGGCTTGCAGGTCTTGGCCGATGAAGGCCCATAGCTCACCGGCCGTGGCCGGCTTGTCGCCGGCAGGCAGGCTTTCAGAGAACTGGCGCAGCACCACGCGAATGGGCAGCTTGGCGCCATGCTGCCAATCCTCTCCCAGCGCTTCCAACGCGCCCGCTCGGCCTTGCCAGGCTTGCGCCATGGCCAACAACACATGGGCGCCAAAGGTACTCTTGCCACTGCCGGGCAGGCCCAGCAAGGTGAGCTGGCGCTGTGTGGCCAGGGCTTGCAGGGCGCTGACGGGTTCGCTTTCCGCCTGATCTTCGTGTTTGCTGCTTTGCCGCCCCTGCTTGTGCGCCAGCCATTGCTGCAAGGCCATGCCCTTGGGGATGCGCAGGCTGGTGTTCAGCGGCACATAGATGTCGGCCAGTTGCAGCGGGGTTTGGCGGCTTTGATCTGGCGCGTCGTCAATCTCGCCCAGCTTGATGCCGGCCAGCTCGTTGGCCAAACTGTCCAGGTAACTGGCCACCACCGATTGCAACTGAGCCGTGTCTTCACCTTGCTGCACCACTTGCTGGACGTGCTGGATGAAATCACGCCCGATGAAGTGCCCGCCCTGGGTCTTGACACCCCCTTGTATGGCGGCGCCGCCTGCGGTGTGGGTGGTGGCTGCTGGCTGGGCGGCGATCTGCGCTTCGAGCGCTGCCATCTGGCGGCGCAGCGCGGCAAGTTGTTGTTCAGGGCTGGTTTCGCTGGCCATGGTGTGAGGCTCAATCGGGTTTGAACGGCTTGTGATCGCGGCCCACAAAAGGCCCGCCGCTTGTGTTGACTGGCCCGGCCACATAGGCGCCGCCGCCGGTGTTCACTTGAGTGGTGCTGTGCTGCGTGGTGGTGGTGGTAGTGGTGCTGATGGGCGCATGGTTGTCGCCCGCCACCAGCACGGCGCCTGCCGCAAGGTGAGTGTGGTGCAGTTGGCGCGCCCCAGCGGCGGCGGCTGTGAACTCTTGCGCCTGCGCATCGGGCTCAAGCCTAACAAACTTGGCGGTGGCCAGTTTTTCAAGTTGGCGATAGAAGTGCAGGTTCAACTCGGCCACGCTCTTGTAGACCGTTTGGTAGTGGCCCATGGCCTTGAGCTTGGCTTGAAAGGCCACCAGGCTGGCCGTGTCGGCAGCGCTCACCGTTGTGCCCGCAGGTGCAGCCGCCGCCTTGTAGTAGGTGAAGATGAACGGCTTGCGCGTGGCTTGGAACTGGCCTGCCGCGGCCTCGAATTCTTCTTCGGTGTACTTGCCGACCTTGGTGTGAAACAGCATCACGAACAGGTCGCACTCGCGAATCACCCGGTTGTATTCGTCTTGCAGCCGGGTGGCGGAAAGCGCATCCAGGAAGTCTTCCCAAATAACCAGTTCCAGGAACACGCCGCGCGGCACCCATTCCTTGTTCTTGCGGCCCAGCAGCAATTCGAACTCGCGGCGGTCTTCATGCAGTTCAGACGAAGACGCCAGGAAGATCTTCACGGATTGCATGCTTGGATCCTGCATTGGCGCGGTGTTGAAGCGTAACGCACGGCGCAGCGGGCCGTTTAAGGCGGCCGATTGAGATGAGCCCGCAGCTCAGCCGTGCTCACGCCATGGAGTCATGCCCAGGCGTCATGCGCAGGCCGTTGATCGCGCGCAGCGAGCCGCGCGCGAAGATCGCTCAGGCCCGCCCGGCGCGCGTGAAATCGGCAAGCGCTTCGGCATCATGCCCAGCTTCACTGGTCGATGGCTTCTGGGCGCCTGTGAAACCCACCTGGGGGCTGGACAACCGCACGGCAAGTTTTCGCGTGATTGCCGGCAGCCCCAAGGCCACGCGCCTGGAAACGCGCTGCCCCGGCGCCGATGTGAACCCATATCTGGCGATGGCGGCGGTGATTGCCGCCGGGCTGCATGGCGTGGAGCAAGGCCTGAAGCTGACCACGCCGCCGATCACCGGCACGAATGCGGGCAGCGAGAACACACCGCGTGCACCGCGTTCGCTGCTGCGGGCTAACCATACGTTCAAAGAGTCAACGCTGGCGCGCGACTGGTTTGGCGATACGTTTGTGGATCACTACGCTGCCACGCGCGACTGGGAAGTGCGGCAATGGCAGGATGCGGTGACGGATTGGGAGTTGAAGCGGTACTTTGAGATCATCTAGATCTGGTGACGCACGACCCCCATGTCAGGAATGCCACGCCTGCCGCGACCAAGCCCGTTAGCCGTTCGATGGTGCAACTTCTTTGGAGACCTTATGCCCCGACTCAAATTCACCGCCTTGCTGCTCGTTCTCGGCCAAGCCCTGATTGCCCAGGCCGCTGACGGCCTGGTGGCCGTCAAGAGCCCGCACAGCGCCCTGGAAACCATGAACCGGCTCGAAGCGAAGGTGAAGGAACGCGGTCTGAATGTGTTCGCCCGCATTGACCATGCTGCCGGCGCCGCGAAGGTGGGCAAACAGCTCCGGCCCACCGAATTGCTGATCTTCGGCAACCCGCAGGGCGGCACGCCGCTGATGGAGTGCGCGCAGACTGCCGGTATCGACCTGCCATTGAAGGCTCTGGTTTGGCAAGACGATGCGCAACAGGTTTGGCTCGGCTACAACGACCCGGCGTTCCTGGCGCAGCGGCATGGTGTGCCGGCCTGCCCGGCGGCTGAAGGCCTGCGCAAAGCCTTGGCAGGAATGGCCGAAGCTGCTGTGGCGCGATAGTGCGGCTGGCGCCACGATCGGCACGCCCAGAAAACTACGTTTTCGACATCGCCTACACCCCGCATGTGCACCGCGGCAGACGCTGCTGCAGCTCGCACCTGACAGGCTCGGCTTGAAGGTCTTCAGGCCCGCCCGGCGCGCGGCAGTGCCAGAAAGAAACGCAGCATTTCTGCCGACGCATCCGGGCCAGCGGCATCGGTGTACGAACCACTGGCGCTGCCGCCGGACCAGGCGTGGCCGGCGCCGTGCAGCGTCCAGCTTTCGATCTGCGGCTGGCCCGTGGCATCGGCATGCACCGTGCGGCTGTAGTGCCGCCCGCCCGCGGCCACACCCGGCTGCGTGGTGGTGCGCAGAGCGGCACCCGCCGCGGCGGCCTGGTGAGCGTCTTTGGCCTGCTGAACAATTTCGGCGCCGTTGGTCTGCTGCACGGTGTGGTCGCGGTCGCCGTGGAAGACGATGATCGGCACCGCTTGCGCCGTTTGCTTGCGCGCTGCCGCGGCCTGCCCGGGCAGGCCAGCAAAGCCTGACATCGCGCCACGGCCCCCTTTCATGGCGGCCATGGCGGAGACCACATCGTGCGCGCTGCCGTAGGGCAGGCCTGAGTGCGCGCCCACGGCGGCGAACAACTCGGGATGCGTCTGGCCCAGGATCACGGCCATCGCCGCGCCGGCCGACAACCCGGCCACAAAGATGCGGCCCGGCTCGGCACCATGGCGCGCCGCCAGCTCGCTGACCATGGCGGCCAGCAGTGCCGGCTCGCCGGCTTCACGCTGCTGGTCTTGTGCCTTGAACCAGTTCCAGCACTTGGCCGGGTTGGCGTGGGCCGCCTGCTCGGGGTACAGCACCATGAAGCCGTGCTCGTCGGCCAGCAGATTCATTCGCGTGCCCGCAGCAAAGTCGTCTGCCGACTGGGTGCAGCCGTGCAGCATCACCACCATCGGCACCGGGTCGCCCGCATCGCCCGCATAGCTCGCGGGGATGTAGAGCTTGTAAGTCCGCGTCCCGGCAGGATTGCTGAGTGACCGGCTGATGAACGCACCGGGCTGTGCCGGTGCGGGAG
>JAYUPO010000145.1:0-4500 GCA_043760085.1 Burkholderiales bacterium | reverse complement strand
TTGCCGCGATCCGCGCCAAGCTGGCCGACGATCCGACCTGGTACAGCCGCAAAGGCGCGCAGATCATCGGCGTGACCGAAGAGACGACCACCGGCGTGCACCGCCTAAACGAAATGAGTGCCAAGGGCACGCTGCTGTTCCGCGCCATCAACGTCAACGACTCAGTCACCAAGAGCAAGTTCGACAACCTGTATGGCTGCCGCGAAAGCCTGGTCGATGGCATCAAGCGCGCCACCGACGTGATGATTGCCGGCAAGGTGGCGGTGATTGCCGGCTACGGCGATGTGGGCAAGGGCTCGGCACAAGCCCTGCGCGCGCTCAGCGCCCAGGTCTGGGTGACCGAGATCGACCCGATCAACGCGCTGCAAGCGGCGATGGAAGGGTTTCGCGTCGTGACCATGGAATACGCCGCCAGCCGCGCCGACATCTTCGTCACCGCCACCGGCAACAAGAGCGTGATCACGCACGCGCACATGGCGGCCATGAAGCACAACGCCATCGTCTGCAACATCGGCCACTTCGACAACGAAATTGACATCGCGGCGGTGGAACAGTACGAGTGGGAAGAGATCAAGCCGCAGGTCGACCACATCATCTTCCCCGGTGTGGCCGGCAAACCGGGCAAACGCATCATCATGCTGGCCAAGGGCCGCCTGGTGAACCTGGGCTGCGGCACCGGCCACCCGAGCTATGTGATGAGCTCAAGCTTCGCCAACCAGACGCTGGCGCAGATTGAGCTGTACGCCCATCAGGACGCCTACGCCGTGGGCAAGGTTTACGTGTTGCCCAAGCACCTTGATGAAAAGGTGGCGCGTTTGCAGCTGGTGACGCTGAATGCCCAACTCACCGAACTGAGCGACGAGCAAGCGGCCTACATCGGCGTGGCCAAGAGCGGCCCGTACAAGCCGGACAGCTACAGGTATTGAGTGCCCCCGAACCTGCCGCTTCGCGTCAGGCCCCCGATGGAGTCAAGCAAAGTGGCAAAGCAACATTTGCTTGAGACTTGACGGTGTAGTCAATGTGGCACCAAAATGGCTCCACATTGCACTCTTGGAGCCATCATGACGATCAACCTTTCAGTCAAGGGCGTGCCCGAGGCCGTGGCCGATGCATTGCGCGAGCGCGCCGCGCGCAACCACCGTTCGCTGCAAGGCGAGTTGATGGCGATCATTGAGCGCGCGGCGGCCGAGCCGGCGTGGCCTGCCGTGCCGGGCTCCGGGGCATCGTTTGCCAGCGCTGCCGCAGCCCGGTCTGGCGTGGTTTACAGGGGCACCAAGACAATTGAAGAGACTGCTGCCGAGCTTCTGGCACGGTTTCCCGAGCCGATCACGCGTGGGCCGCTGGCGGTGGACATCATTCGCGCCGACCGGGACAGCCGGTGAGCCGCGCTCAAGCAAATGTGGCTCTGCCACTTTGCTTGACCCCCGCGGGGGCCGGGCTGGGCGTAGCCCGGCCCTGGGGGCACGCTGAACGCGCGGCACCGCGCACCCTCTACCTGGCCGAGCCGCCGGCGCAATACCTGGTGCGGCCGGCCCTGGTGCTGGATTGCAGCGTGTTGAGTGCAGTGCTGTTTTCAGAGCCATCGCGTGACGAGGCGTTGCAGCGCATGGCCGGCCACGCCCTGAACGCGCCCAGCCTGCTCGACTACGAAGTGGCCAGCGTGGCCGTCAAGAAATTGGCTCAGGGGTGGCTGCTCGATTCCGTTGGCGAGGCCGTTCAACGCTACCAACAACAAGGCATTGCGTTGCACGCCATCAAGCTGCGTGAGCAATGCGCGCTGGCCCAGCAGTACAGCCTGTCGGCCTACGACGCCGCCTACCTGTGGCTGGCGGCCGAGTTGAAAGCGCCGTTGGCCACCTTCGACGCCAAACTGGCCAAGGCCGCCCAGCGCCATTTGAGTCAGCTTCAGTAACCCGCACATCCTTCCGTACGCAAAGCTCCCCCATGCCTGCTGCCCAAGCCCTGCCGATCAGCTTCGAATTCTTTCCGCCCAACACACCCGTGGGCAGTGAAAAGCTCAAGACCGTGGTGGCCGACCTGGCCGCGGTGGCGCCCGAATTCTTCAGCGTCACCTACGGCGCCGGTGGCGCCACACGCGAAAAAACCCTGGCCACGGTGCGCGACATCGCCGCCCTGGGCTTCGACGCCGCGCCGCACCTTTCGTGCGTGGGTTCCACGCGCGCGGGCATTGCCGAAATCCTGGGCACTTACCGCGCCCAAGGCATCCGGCGCATCGTGGCCTTGAGGGGTGATTTGCCCAGCGGCACGGCGGTGGCGGGCGAGTTTCGCTACGCCGGCGAGCTGGTTGAATTCATTCGACAGACGCAGGGCCCGGACTGGCACATCGAGGTCGCCGCCTACCCCGAATACCACCCGCAGCAACGCTATTCGAAGCGCGACCTGGAACACTTCGCGGCCAAGGTCAAGGCCGGCGCCAGCTCGGCCATCACCCAATTTTTCTTCAACCCCGATGCGTACTTTCACTTCGTCGACGAAGTGCGCGCGCTGGGCGTTGCCGTGCCCATCGTGCCGGGCATCATGCCGATTCAAAGCTACGCCCGCATCGCCCAGTTCGCGCAGCGCGACGGCATCGAAATTCCGCGCTGGGTGGCGCTGAAGATGGAAGGCTTCATGGATGATGCTGCGGCCGTGCGCGCCTTCGGCATCGAGGTGGTCACGCGCCTGTGCGAGCGCTTGATCGCAGGGGGCGCGCCGGGCATTCACTTCTACACGCTGAACCAGTCAGCGCTGTCGCTGGAAATCTGCCGCCGCCTGGGCTTGGTAATTCGCCCAGCGGGCGCGGTGTAACGCAACGGTAACGCCCAGGTCGGACATTGCCTTCACGCCGCCCCATGGTGGGGTGGTTTGAAAGGAAGCCACCATGTCCGCCTTCTGTCGCCCCTTTACCCCAAAGCGCCGCACCCTGGCGTTGTTGCTGGCCGCCGCGCTGGCCGCGCCGCTGCTCGCACCGATGAGCGCCCAAGCCCAGGTGCTGAACCTGAAATACGTGGTCACCGACCTGGGCACCCTGGGTGGCAGCAGCGCCAATGCCAACGGCATCAATGAAGCCGGCCAGGTGGTGGGCACGTCCAAGCTGGCAGACGGCACCACTGACCGCGCCTTCCGCACCGCGCCCAACCGGGCCATCAACCCGGCCACGGATGACCTGGGCACGCTGGGTGGCGTGAACAGCAGGGGCGCGGCCATCAACCGCTCGGGGCAGGTGGCGGGAACGGCCGATACCGCCGCCCCCGGCCCCTTTAGCAGCGTGGTGCGCCGCGCCTTCCGTGCCGACCCCGGCGCGGCCATGGTCGACCTGGGTACGCTCGCGCCTCTTGGCGGCGCCAACGGCTTCAATAACAGCGGCGCCAACGGCATCAATGACGATGGCAACGTGGTCGGCTTTGCCACCGTGCCGGCTGATCTTTGCGGCTCGGTGTCGCATGCCTTTCGCACGGCCCCGAATTCGCCCATTTCCGGCGCCTTCAGCAACCTGGGTACGTTGGTGCCGTTCCCGAATGCGGGCTGCCGCTCGAGCACGGCCTACGGCATCAACAGCTTCAACCTGACCGTGGGCGACAGCGCCACCCAAGTGACCACCGGTTTCCCGAACTATGCCTTCCGCTATTCGCTGCTGTTGGGCATGCAAGGGCTGTCCACCATGGGTGGGCGCGACAGCGTGGCCTATGCCGTGAACGATGCAGGTGAAATCGTCGGCAGGGGCGACGTGACCTTCGCGTCTTTTCCGGCCTCCCCGATCCAACATGCCTTTCTGGCCGCTGGCTTCCTGGTGCATGACATCGGCACCCTGGGCGGCAGCTACAGCGCCGCCTTCGCCATCAACCACCGCCCCGGGCAGGACAGCCAGATCGTGGGTGACAGCAGCACCACGGGCGACGCCGCTTTCCATGGCTTCGTCTACACGGGCAACATTTTTGCCGGTGGCACGATGGTTGACCTGAACAGCCGCATTGCCGCCAACAGCGGCTTTGAGATCGTGAACGCGCGGGGCATCAACAGCAGCGGGCAAATCGTTGGCACCGCCTGGAAAAGCGGCGTCAGGTTCGTAGGCCATGCGGTGCGGCTGGACCCGGTTGATGTGGCGGTGAAGGTGCTGTCGAGCTCGCTGCCCAGCTACCCGCTGAACCAGGGCCAGGTCAACAGCCTGACCGACAAATTGGCCAGCGCCTATGTGTCGATTCAGCAAGGGTTCAACAAGCGGGCCTCCAATCAGCTGAGTGCAGCGCTCAGCAGCATCGACACCTGGTTGCGCACCGGCAAGCTCGAAGCCACCACGGCGGCCACACTGAGTGCCACCCTCAACGCCGTGATCGCGGCACTGTGAGGTTCAACCTGGTGCTTGCCAGGCCACGCCGTCTTCGTTGAGCACGGCGTCCAGCGGCACATCGTGCGCCTCGCCTTCCAGCCACGGCACGAAGCCGTGGCTGTAGCCCAGGCCCACGGTGGTGGGGCGTGGCGCCAGCGCGGCCAGGGTGCGGT
>JAYUPO010000144.1:0-4502 GCA_043760085.1 Burkholderiales bacterium | reverse complement strand
CGGTCGGCGGCGGCAATCCCAAGGCGCCCGACAACGCCAAGGCGCAGCGCAACATGGCCCTTCAATTCGACCTGCCGGGCGGCGAGTCTTGGCAGATGGGCAACATCTCGGCTCCGATCTTCGGCGCGGCCACACCTCAGCAGTTGCTCGGACGGTTGACCTCGCTGGCGCCGGACGCCGAGACCAAGAAGCCCGATCCAGCCAAGACTCGCCGCCCGGCAGGTCGAATTGAAGGGCCATGTTGCGCTGCGCCTTGGCGTTGTCGGGCGCCTTGGGATTGCCGCCGCCGACCGAAAAGCGCATCGTCACCGGCATGGGTCGGCCGCTGAAGGCCGAGGCGGTGGAAAGCGCCCGCGCCTCGGCACTGCCGACGAACTCACCCGTTGCGCACACGCCCTTGGCACCCGAGCGGCGAAAGCCTTCGAACTTGCCGCCGGCGCGCTCGAAGGCATCGACCATCTGGTTCGGGTCGACCTGGGCGAGCGCCGGCGCGCCCGACAGCATGGCAAAGAGGGTGGCGCCGGCGGTGATAAACCGGGGCATGCGGCATGAGTGCTTCATGGGTGTCTCCTGTGGTGGAAGTGGTTGAGGAAAGTGGTCAGGTTGAAGGTGCGGCAAGGGTGCGTCGCAAAGACTGAAGCTGCAGGGTCATCGCGGCGCACTGGGCTGCGGAGTACTGCGTGCTGCAAGCCACTTGCGCACGGATCGCCTGGGCGCGTCGTTGCAAGGCCCGGCCCGCCGGCGTGAGGGTGATGATCACCGAGCGCTCATCGTCTTCACTGCGCTGGCGCTGCACCAGCCCCCGTGCCACCAGCTTTCGCAGCAGCGGAACGAGGGTGCCAGAGTCCAGGGCCACAGCTTGCGAGAGCGCGCCGGCGGTGAGCGAGCGGTGCTGCCACAGCGCCATCAGCACGACGAACTGCGGATAGGTCAGGCCCAGCGGCGCCAGCAGCGGCCGGTAGGTCTTCGTCATCGCCAGAGACGCGGCGTACAGCGCATGGCAAAGCTGGTTGTCCAGGTAAAGATCCGACGCCGGCGGGGAAGTCTTCTTCGTGGGCATATGCGCTCCGCATGGGCGGAGTCTACGACAAAATCGTACAAAATAAACTCGTACAAAAGATAGTGGTCGGCCTCTTAGGCCTGAGCGGTGCCGCTGGCGGCTCATTGAGGACGTCATGATGCGGACGCGCTCTACAGGGTGCACGGCGAACCGCCCATCGCCTTCGCACCGTCTGCCCCAGGCTGAGGCAACGCCGAACGGGCCGCTCGCGGCGCGGGGACAATTCAGCGCTGCCCAGAACCCGCTGCGCAATCCCGGGAAAGCCCTGTGCCCGGTGTCAATACTTGAGCCACACGCATGGCGCATCATGCGGCCGCCTTGGTGCGGCACACGCCCAGGTGTGCCCTCGACCCCAACCCTGTCTTGCATGTTCAGCTTCGCTATTCATCGACCCCAATGGCGTTGTCCTATCAGGAATAGGGCGTGACAACCGACACCATGCTCAGCGTGCAAGGCCTGGTCAAACGCTACGGTGCGCGCGCCGCGCTCGACGGCCTGAGCCTGGCCCTGCCGCGCGCGCAATGGGTGGCATTGCTGGGGCCCAATGGCGCCGGCAAGTCCACGCTGTTCCAGGTGCTCACCGGCTTGTTTGCGGCCGATGCCGGCACGGTGCACCTGGCCGGCCATTCGCTGCGCAGCCAACCGGTGCGCGCACTGGCCCACCTGGGCGTGGTGTTCCAGCAAATGTCGCTCGACCTTGACTTGAACGTGCAACGCAACCTGCGCTTCCATGCCGACCTGCACGGCCTGCCGGCCGCCACGGCGCGCGAGCGCATCGCCGAAGGCTGCGCCGCGATGGGCTTGACGCCGGAACTCAACCGCCGTGTGCGCGAGCTTTCGGGCGGCACGCGGCGCAAGGTGGAACTGGTGCGCGCCTTGCTGCACCGGCCGGCCGTGCTGCTGCTCGACGAGCCCACCGTGGGGCTGGACCCAAAATCGCGCCAGGACATGCTGCGCGCCACGCGAGCTGATGTGCAGCAGCGCGGCACCTGCGTGCTGTGGGCCACCCACCTGGTCGAAGAAGCCGAAGCGGCCGACCGCGTGCTGGTGCTGCACAAGGGCAAGCTGCTGGCCGACGGCACGCCCAGCGCCGTGGCCGCTGAGCTGGGCGGCGGCAGCCTCGAACAAGCTTTCATTCACGCCACATCATGACCATGCACAAATTCATAACCTTTGCCATCACCTTGTTTGCCACCGCAACTGCCGCGCCGGCTTTCGCCCAGGCCGGCGTGGCCTACGTCTCAAGCGAGAAAGACAACGCCCTCACGCTCATCGACCTGAAGACCCTGGCCGTGCTGGGCACGCTGCCCACCTGCAAGCGCCCGCGCCACATGCAGGTGGCGCCAGACGGCAAGCGCATGCTGGTGGCGTGCACCGATTCGAACGCGGCCGACGTGATCGACCTGGCCACCCGCAAGAGCGTGGGCAAGCTGCCGCTGGGCGACGACCCCGAGGCGTTTGACTTTTCGGCCGACGGCAAGATGCTGTTCGTGTCCGCCGAGGACGACGGTGAACTGCTGATGCTGGACGCCACCAGCGGCAAGAAGCTCAAGGCGGTGAAGGTGGGCAAGGAGCCCGAAGGCGTGAAGACCTCGCCCGACGGCAAGCTGGTGTACGTGACCAGTGAAGTGGCCAGCCTGGTGCATGTGATCGATGTCGGAAACGTGACCAACGCCAAGGTGCTGCACAACATTGCCGTGGGCAAGCGCCCGCGCCGCATGGCCATCACGCCCGACAGCAAGGAACTGTGGGTGACCAACGAACTCGGCACCTCGGTGAGCATCATCAGCACGGCCGACCATAAAGTGGTGGCCACGGTAAAGCTTGAACTCAAGGGTGCGCGCGACGATGAAATCACCCCCGTTGGCATTGCCCTCAGCAAAGACGGCAAGCGCGCCTTCGTGGGCATGGGCCGCGCCAACCACGTGGCTTTCATCGACGTGGCCACGCGCAAGCAAACCGGCGCCGTGTTGGTGGGCAAACGCGCCTGGAACGTGGTGCTGAACAAGGCCGAGACGCAACTCTGGGTGACCAACGGCCTGAGCGACGACCTCACGGTGGTGGACGTGGCCACGGCCAAGGCGCTGAAGAGCGTGCCGGTGGGCCGCGTGCCGTACATGGCGGTGCTGGTGGAATGAGGTTAGTGGCCTGTAACGCTGAAATTGGAAGTCGCTGCCCGCGCGATGCAGGGCACGCTGCGGCGTTGCAAATGCTCGCGATGCCACGCGGCATCGCTGTGCTTGTGCGCCTTGCATCGCGCCCCGCCTCGCACGTTCCTCGACTCCCATTTCAACGTTACAGGCCACTAGCGCTATTGCTCTGCGCCGCCGTTGTTGCGCCAGCGAACGCGGCCACCTTCAAGGCCACGCTGATCGTGCGTGCCGAAGACCCGCGCCTGGAAAAAGCCCGGGTCGAGCGCGCCTACCTCGGCCACCCCGGCGGCAGCGCGGCCGACGGCCTGAATGTGGCGCTGGCCGAAGCCGAGTTTGAGCTGGATGCGGCGGGCGCCAAGCTAACGCTTGAGGTGATCAGCGCGGCCAGCCCCGCTGCCGCGCGCGCCGCGGCCGGCGCCGCAGAGAAGGCTGGCGCCGCGGTGCTGCTGACCGATCTTGACGCCCAATCCACCCTGGCCGTGGCTGACGGAACCAAGCTGCCCGTGCTGAACCTGGGCGAGCCGGCCGACGCCCTGCGCCAAGCCGATTGCCGCGCCAACCTGAGCCACCTGCTGCCCAGCGAGCGCATGCGCGCCGATGCCCTGGCGCAAACCCTGGTGGCGCGCAGATGGGCCCAGGTGCTGCTGCTCACCGGCCCCGGCGCACCAGACGCCGCACGCAGCGCCGTGGCGCAAGCTTCCATCAAACGCTATGGCTTGAAGCTGGTGGCGGCCAAGCCGTTCAAGCTCAGCGCCGACCCGCGCGAGCGCGACTTGGCGAATCCGCTGCTGCTCACCGGTAACGTTAACTACGATGTGGTGTGGGTGGTCGATAGCGACGGCGAATTCGGCCGCAGCCTGCCCTACCGCACCGCGCTGGCACGGCCGGTGGTGGGCGACGGCGGCCTGTTGGCACTGGCCTGGCAAGCGTCGTTTGAACGCTTTGGCGCGCCGCAGCTTGTCAAGCGTTTTGCCAAGGCCGCGAACCGGCCGATGACGGCGCACGACTGGGCGGCGTGGATGGCTGGCAAGGCCCTGGTGACGGCCGCCGTGGCGGCGCCCAAGGGGCCTGCCGCCGCCTTTGCGCAAGCCCTGGCCAACAACACGCTCGATGGCTACAAGGGCGTCAACATGAGCTTTCGCCCCTGGGATGGCCAATTGCGCCAGCCGATGATGCTGGCGCACGGCAACGGCGTGGCAGAAGTGGCGCCCGTCGAAGGCTTTTTGCACCCGAAGACCGTGCTCGACACCCTGGGCTTTGACGCTGCAGAGACCGGTTGCAAAGCGCCA
>JAYUPO010000143.1:0-12278 GCA_043760085.1 Burkholderiales bacterium | reverse complement strand
ACGGCCAGGCCCAGGCTGGCGGCGCTGTCGGCACCCAGCACCAGCGCGTCAAGCACCCGGGCCAGGGCCGTGCCGGCGGCCAGCACCGCGGCCAGGCAGCCCAGCGCCCAGGCCGCGGCCGCGCCGTCGAGCAAGGCCGTGCTGCCGAGCAAGAAGGCCTGGCGGGCACGCAAGATTTCAGGCGCCAGGCTGGCCAGCAGCTCACTCGCTGCGGCCAGCATCACGCCCACCGCAATGCCGGCCAGCAGCAGGCGCGGCGTGTGTTGCGCGCCACGCGCCAGCGCCAGCGTGAGCAAGGTGCCGGCCACGGCGCCCACAAAGGCTGCACCGATCAGCCCGCCCTTGAACGCCAGTGCCCCGCCGAAGGCCAGAGAAACGACCACCGCCAGCGACGCGCCGGCCGCCGTGCCGAGCAGGTACGGGTCGGCCAGCGGGTTGCGCAGCAGGCCCTGTGCCACGGCGCCGGCCCAGCCCAGCAGCGCGCCCACGGCCCAGGCGCCCAGGCTGCGCGGCAGGCGAATGTCGAGCAGGATGAAACGATCCTGTGCACCGCCCAGTTTGGGCCAGGTCCAGCCTTCGGCGCCGGCGCACAACCCGGCCGCAGCGAGCATGAATGTGATCAGCAACAAGGCCCAGGCGGGAGCCGCGTTGTGCTTCATGGCGCAGCATTCACGGCGGGCTCAAGGGCGGCGGCAAGCGGCGCAGGCAATCGGCCAGCACTTGCGCGGCTTCACCCAGGCGCGGCCCGGGGCGCACCAGCAAGTCGTTGTGCGCTTCGTCGAAGGCGCACACGCGCCCCTGGTGCAGTGCGCGCAGCCGGCTGAACGCGCTGCGCCCCTGCAGCGCAGCCAGCGCGCTGGCGCGCAGCATCACCACGCCGGGCTGGCTCTTGAGCACGTATTCGGGGTTGAGCTTGGGGAACGGCCCCCACTGCGGCCCGGCGATGTTGCCCAGGCTCAAGCGCGCCAGCGTCTCGCCCAGGTACGACGCCGCGCCCGCGGCATAGGGCGATTCATCGACTTCGAAGTACACGCGCTGGCCGCGCCAGGCCGCCGGCACGCTGGCCGCCGCCGTGTCCAGGCCGGCCTGGATGGCCTGCCACAAGGCCGGCGCATCGCCCACGCCCAGCGCCTGCGACAACAGCGTGAGCGAGCGCTGCACATCGGCATGGGTGTCAGACTTCAGGGCCAGCACGGCGATGCCCAGGCCGTGCAGCCGCCCGAGCAGCCGCGCGCCGGGCGCGGCCACCACCAACTGTGGTTGCAGGGCCAGGATGCGTTCAAGCTGCGCATCTTCAAGCCCACCCAGCTTGGGCAGGGCACGCACCTGCGCCGGCCAGTTGGAAAAATCGTCGGTGCCCACCAGCCGATCGCAGCCACCCAGGGCACAGATGCTTTCGGTGGCTGAAGGCAACAGGCTGATGACGCGCTGCGCCGGGCCTGGCAGGTGCAGCGGCACGCCGCGATCGTCGATCAGCGCCACGGGCGCAGCGCCGGCACCGGCCGCGGTGGCCCACAGGCCTGCTGCCAACAGGCCTGCCGCCCACGGACGTGCCGCCCACCACCGGCGCAACGCCCTGATCACGTCACAGCCCCTGGTAGCGCAGGCCCAGCCAGCCTTGCCGGCCCGGTGCCAGGGCGTCAAGCACCGGCTCGTAGGCCCGCGCCGTGGCGTTGTTCAGCCGCGCTTCCAACTGCCAGCCGCCACCCAGCCTGAGTTGCCCGCTCAAGTCGAGTGTTTGGTAGGCGGCCTGCACCTGGCCCCCTTCGCGCCGCGCGCCCACGCTGAGCAGTTGCGCCGCGGCAGCCCACGCGCCGTGGCTCCACTGCACGCCCAGGCGTTCCTGGTGCGGCGCGCGGCGCGGCAAGCGCTGGCCGTTGGCGGCATCCTTGGCATCCAGAAAATCAATGGCGGCCTCGAAGCGCCAGGCCGCCACGCGCTGCGCCAGGGCCAGCGTGGCGCCTTGCAGCTGAGCACGCGCCACGTTGCCGGCACAGCCGCTGGGGTAACCCGGCGGGCAGGCCGTGGCGTCGCTCTGATAACCAATCAAATCACTCACGCGGTTGCGGTACAGCGTGGCGTCGATCCGGCTGCCGCCTTGCTGCCAGCGCGCACCCAGCTCCACGCTGCGCGAACGCTCGGGTTTGATGCCGGCCACGCCGTAGCCCGGGTAGTACAGGTCGTTGAACGCCGGGGCGCGAAACGCCGTGCCGGCCATGGCGCGCAGGCTGAAGGCGCTGTTCACCTCCCAGCCCCAACCAAGCTTGCCGGTGTTGACGTTGCCGTAGACCGAATTGCGGTCGTGCCGCACATCGGCCTGCACGCGCTGCGCGCCGAAGCGGCCGCTGTAGCCCAGCACCGCGCCCAGGTTGCGGCGCGAAGGCGCGCTGTAGTCGGTGCTGGTGATGCGCTCATCCACATGATCCAGCGCCAGCACGGCCTGCTGGCCCGGCGCTGGTTTGAACTGCGCTTGCCACTGCAACTGCTCGCGCCGCGTCTGGTAGCGGCTGATCTGGCTGGCACCGCTTTGGAAGTCATCGCGCTGCACCGCGGCCAGCGCCTGGGTGGCCCAGCGCGGCGACCACTCGGCCTTGAAATCCAGCGCCGCGGTGCTGGCCTGGGTGCGCGAGCGAAAGTCGGGCGTGGCGTCGGGCGTGAACGCGGGCGGCAGGTATTCGGCGCCGTCGAACTGCGAGCGCAACTGGCTGTGCGTGAGCGCCACGCCCAGGCGGGTGGTGGGGCTGAAGGCGAAGCCGGCGCGCAGCGTGGCGGCGTCGCGCGCAAAGCCGTCGCGGTCGGGGTTGTGCAGGCCGAAGGTGTCGCCGGGCTTGACGGCATTCACGCCATCGCTGGCCTCGTGGCTGGCCCCCAGCGCATAGTCCCAGCCGCCACTGCGCCCGCGCAGGCCGGCGGCCATTTCACCGGAGCCCAGGTTGCCGGCACGCATGAGGGCATCCACCTGCGCTGGCCCCTGGCCGCTGCGCGTGAAGATCTGCACCACGCCGCCCACCGCATCGGCCCCATACAAGCTGGAGCCGGGCCCGCGCAGCACCTCGATGCGTGCCACCTGCGCCAGGCTCAAGGAGGCAAAGTCGACCTGCCCCGAGGTGGCGCCGCCCACGCGCACGCCGTCGATCAACACCACCACGCTGGCCGCCGACGTGCCGCGCAGCATCAAGCCTGCGCTTTGCCCCGGCCCGCCGTTGCGCGACAACTGCATGCCGCCTTCGCGGCGCAGCAGGTCTTCCAGTGAATCGGCCAACGAGGCGCGGATGCGCGCTTCGTCGATGACCAGCACATCGGCCACCAGGTCGGCTGCGGCCTGCGGCGCCCGCGCGCCGGTGACGACCACCACGGCAGCGGGGTCAGCATGCGCCTGGGATGCGGCGCACAGCGCCAGACAAAACGAGAGTGGGAAACGGTAATTCAAAACCAACCCTTTCGCGCCGCACGCCCCGTGCAGCAAGCCGTGAGAACAAGCCGGCTTTGCAGGAGGCAACGCGCTGCGGGCGCGCCGGGCGGCAAAGCCGCACGCGCACCGTGAGCGCGCCGCCCACCGCAGCGCCAACCACGCACGCTTGGCAGGCCGGTCTCCGGGCTTGCGAGTGCCGGCTCGTTGCCGAGCCGGCTGGTCTTGCTGGCCGCGCCTTCCCAGGTCGTTAGACCCAGTGGCACCGCGGCCGACATCTCGCCTACCGTTGCGGGGGCAGCGCCCGAATGGGGCTTGGTCCATGAACCGGACCAGGCTTGACGGGCTTCCCGTTTCATCGCGCCCTTTGCTTGCGCAAGAGCGGCGACACCTGAAGCATGTGCGCCGAGTCTAGCAGCGACGCAACAGGTCTTCGCACCGCGCGGTGGGCCAGCACCCCGTCGATATAATCGCGCTTTCCCACCTCGGCAACACCAAAGCGGCTCCACGCCAGCGAGGGTTTGCCGCCTGTCATGACCAAGTTCGTCTTCGTCACCGGCGGTGTGGTGTCCTCTCTGGGCAAGGGCATTGCATCGGCGTCGTTGGCCGCCATTCTTGAATCGCGCGGCCTCAAAGTCACCCTCATCAAGCTCGACCCGTACCTCAATGTGGACCCGGGCACGATGAGCCCGTTTCAGCACGGTGAAGTCTTCGTCACCGACGACGGCGCCGAGACTGATCTGGACCTGGGCCACTACGAGCGCTTCATCACCACGCGCATGAAGCGCAGCAACAACTTCACCACCGGCCAGATCTACAAGTCGGTGCTGGAAAAAGAGCGCCGCGGCGACTACCTGGGCAAGACTGTGCAGGTGATCCCGCATGTGACCAACGAGATTCAGGATTACATCAAGCGCGGCGCCGGCTTCGGCACGCCCGAAGGCGTTGACGTGGCCATCGTTGAAATTGGCGGCACGGTGGGCGACATCGAAAGCCTGCCCTTCCTGGAAGCCGTGCGCCAACTCAGCCTGCGGTTAGGGCCGCAGCAAACCGCGTTCGTGCACCTGACCTACGTGCCCTGGATCGCCGCGGCCGGCGAGCTGAAGACCAAACCCACCCAGCACACGGTGCAAAAGCTGCGCGAAATCGGCATCCAGCCTGATGCCCTGCTGTGCCGCGCCGACCGCGCCATTCCCGACGAAGAACGCGAAAAGATCTCGCTGTTCACCAACGTGTTCGAACACGGCGTGATCAGCATGTGGGACGTGGACACCATCTACAAGGTGCCGCGCATGCTGCACGAGCAGGGCCTGGACGAGATGATCTGCATGAAGCTGCAGTTGCTCACCAAGCCGGCCGATCTGCGCCGCTGGGACCGCCTGGTGCATGAAGTGGAGCACCCGCAGTCCGAGGTCACGATCGCCATGTGCGGCAAGTACACCGACTTGTCTGATTCCTACAAGTCGCTGAATGAAGCGTTGCGCCATGCTGGCATCCAGCACCATGCGCGGGTCAACATCGAATACGTTGACGCCGAAACACTCACGGCGCACAACGCCAGCCAGCTTGAGAAGTTCGACGCCGTGCTGGTGCCGGGCGGCTTTGGCAAGCGCGGCGTGGAGGGCAAGATCTGCGCGGCGCAATACGCGCGCGAGCACCGCCTGCCCTACCTGGGCATTTGCCTGGGCATGCAGGTGGCCACCATCGACATGGCGCGCCAC
The DNA here is from genome assembly GCA_043760085.1 of Burkholderiales bacterium. Classification (GTDB taxonomy): domain Bacteria; phylum Pseudomonadota; class Gammaproteobacteria; order Burkholderiales; family Burkholderiaceae_C; genus Rubrivivax. The sequence continues at coordinate 7,148 of JAYUPO010000143.1, read as the reverse complement.
CAGGCCGGCTTGAGCGGCGCCAACAGCACCGAGTTCGACCCGGCCACGCCGCACCCGGTGATTGCGCTGATCGACGAATGGCAAGACCGCGACGGCAGCATTCAAAAGCGCACGGCGCAGTCTGACCTGGGCGGCACCATGCGCCTGGGCGCGCAAAGCTCGGATGTGAAGCCCGGCACGCTGGCGCATGCCATTTATGGTGACGTGGTCACCGAGCGCCACCGCCACCGCTACGAGGCGAATGAAAATTACCTCGAACGTTTGCAGAGTGCGGGCCTGGTCATCTCCGCCATCACCCAGCGCGAGAAGCTGACTGAAATGGTGGAGTTGCCGCGTGAGGTGCACCCCTGGTTCGTGGGCGTGCAGTTCCACCCCGAATTCAAGAGCACGCCGTGGGACGGCCACCCGCTGTTCAACAGCTACATCCAGGCCGCCCTCACCCGCCACGCGCAGCGCGGCAAGGCGGCACTGAGGCAGGTCGCATGAAGTTGTGTGGCTTCGAGATCGGCTTGCGCCAACCGTTCTTCCTGATCGCCGGCCCCTGCGTGGTGGAAAGCCTGCAATTGCAAATGGACGTGGCCGGGCACTTGAAAGAAGTTACCGCATCGTTAGGCATCCCGTTCATCTTCAAGAGCAGCTACGACAAGGCCAACCGCAGCAGCGGCGACAGCTTTCGCGGCCCTGGCATGGAGCGCGGCTTGGAGATATTGGCCCAGGTGAGGCGCGAACTGAACGTGCCAGTGCTGACCGACGTTCACGCTGAAAGCGAGATCACTGCCGTGGCCGCAGTGGTGGATGTGCTGCAAACGCCGGCCTTCCTGTCGCGCCAGACCGATTTCATCCGCGCCGTTGCGCAAAGCGGCAAGCCGGTGAACATCAAGAAGGGCCAGTTCCTGGCGCCGGGTGACATGAAGCATGTCATCCACAAAGCCCGCGCCGCGGCGCGCGAAGCGGGGCTGAACGAAGACAACTTCATGGCCTGCGAACGCGGTGTGAGCTTTGGCTACAACAACCTGGTGAGCGACATGCGCAGCCTGGCCATCATGCGCGAAAGCGGCGCGCCGGTGGTCTTCGACGCCACCCACAGCGTGCAGTTGCCGGGCGGCCAAGGCACCAGCTCGGGCGGGCAACGCGAGTTCGTGCCGGTGCTGGCGCGCGCCGCCGTGGCGGTGGGCATTGCCGGGTTGTTCATGGAAACCCACCCCAACCCGGCGCAGGCGCTGAGCGACGGGCCGAACGCGGTGCCGCTGAAGCACATGCGCGCCTTGCTTGAGCAACTGCTGGCGCTGGACCGTGTGGTCAAGGCGCAGCCTTTGCTCGAGAACGATTTCAACTGAGGGTTTGTGATGGCAGCCGGCTATCTCGTGGTTGACGTTCATGTCAGCAACCCGGACCAGTTCAAGCACTACCAGGCACTGGCCCCCACCGCAGTAGCTGCGGCGGGCGGCGAATACGTGGTGCGCGGCGGGCGCAGCGAAGCGCTGGAAGGCGACTGGCTGCCGCAGCGCACCACGGTGGTTCGCTTCCCCAGCTACGAGCAGGCCAAGGCGTTTTACGACAGCGCGCTGTACCGCGCTGCCCGTGCCAAGCGGGCCGGCGCCACGGCGCACTTCAACATGGTGTTGGTTGAAGGCGTCTAAGCGAAATCTGAGTCTGCAATTTCATCAAGGAACAAAGTGAGCGCAATCGTTGACATCGTCGGCCGCGAAATCCTCGACAGCCGCGGCAACCCCACCGTGGAATGCGACGTGCTGCTGGAAAGCGGCACCATGGGTCGCGCGGCGGTGCCGTCGGGCGCCTCCACCGGCAGCCGTGAGGCCATCGAGCTGCGCGACGGCGACAAGGCCCGCTACGGCGGCAAGGGCGTGCTCAAGGCGGTGGAGCACATCAACACCGACATCAGCGAAGCGGTGATGGGGCTGGATGCTTCCGAGCAGGCGTTCCTGGACAAGACCATGATTGACCTCGATGGCACCGAGAACAAAGGCCGCCTGGGTGCCAATGCGATGCTGGCCGTGAGCATGGCCGTGGCCCGCGCCGCGGCTGAAGAAAGCGGCTTGCCGCTGTACCGCTACTTCGGTGGCATGGGCGGCATGCAGTTGCCGGTGCCGATGATGAATGTCATCAATGGCGGCGCCCACGCCAACAACAACCTCGACTTGCAGGAGCTGATGATCATCCCGGTGGGCGCACCGAGCTTTCGTGAAGCGGTGCGCTATGGCGCCGAGGTCTTCCATGCGCTGAAGAAGATCATCGACGCCAAGGGCATGCCCACCTCGGTGGGCGACGAAGGCGGCTTCGCGCCCAACGTGGCCAGCCATGAAGCGGCGATCCAGCTCATCCTGGAAGCCATCGACAAGGCCGGCTACACGGCGGGCGAGCAAATCGCCATCGGCCTGGATTGCGCGGCCAGCGAGTTCTACAAAGACGGCAAGTACCACCTCGAAAGCGAAGGCCTCAGCCTGAGTGCGGCCGAGTGGACCGACATCATGGCCACCTGGGCCGACAAGTACCCCATCATCAGCATCGAAGACGGCATGCACGAAGGCGATTGGGAGGGCTGGGCCCAGTTGACTCAACGGTTAGGCAAGAAGGTGCAACTGGTGGGCGACGACTTGTTCGTCACCAACACCAGGATCCTGAAGCGCGGCATCGACGAAGGCATTGCCAATTCGATCCTGATCAAGATCAACCAGATCGGCACGCTGACTGAAACCTTTGCCGCCATCGAGATGGCCAAGCGCGCGGGCTACACCTCGGTGATCAGCCACCGCTCGGGTGAAACCGAGGACTCCACCATTGCCGACATTGCCGTGGGCAGCAACGCCGGGCAGATCAAGACCGGCTCGATGAGCCGCAGTGACCGCATCGCCAAGTACAACCAGTTGCTGCGCATCGAAGAAGACCTGGGCGATGTGGCCAGCTACCCCGGCCGCGCGGCGTTCTACAACCTGCGCTGACAACCCGTACGCCAACATGACCGCAGCCCGCCTGGCTACCTTCGGCTTGCTGGCCTTGCTGTTGCTGGTACACGGCCAGCTCTGGCTGGGCAGCAGCGGGTTGCGCAACACGGTGGCCTTGAGCACGCAGTTGGCCGCGCAGCAGCGCGACAACCAGGCCGCCCGCGCGCGCAATGACCGGCTGCGCGCCGAAGTGAACGACCTGAAAGAAGGCCTGGAGATGGTCGAGGAAAGGGCGCGCTTCGAACTCGGCATGATCAAGCCCGACGAGATCCTGGTGCAGGTTTCCAAACCGCACTGAGGTGGTGGGCGACCTTCCCGGCGCACTGGCCTGGGCACTGGCCTGGTTGCAGGCCGCACCGCTGCATCTGCTGGGAAGCCCGGTCACCCGAGCCGAAGGCCTGGGCTTCGTGCTCAGCCTGGCCATGGTGGCGTGCAACATTCGCATCAACGTCTGGGGCTGGCCCTTGGCCATCGCCAGCTCGCTGCTCTATGCGCTGGTGTTTGCCGGCAGCCGGCTGTACGGCGAGGCCGCGTTGCAAGGCCTGTTCATCGCCATGGCGGCGTGGGGCTGGTGGCAGTGGCTGCGCGGTCAAGGCAGTGGCGATGCACCCGGCACCGGCGCCGCATTGCAGGTGGGCCGGCTCACCCGGCACCAGGCCCGGCTCGCTGCCCTGGCCACGCTGGCCGCCTGGCCGCTGCTGGGCTGGGTGCTGCAGCGCGGCACCAACAGCGACGTGCCGTTTCTCGACGCCGCCCCCACCGTGGCCAGCGTCACCGGCACGCTACTGCTGGCGCGCAAGCGCATCGAAAACTGGGCCGTGTGGCTGGGCGTGAATGTGTTCAGCGTCGGCCTGTTTGCCTACAAGGCCTTGTGGCTGACGGCGCTGCTGTACGCACTGTTCGCGCTGCTGTCGGTGGTGGGATGGCGGGCCTGGCGGCGCAAGTTGTCATGACCATGCAGGTTGCGTGATGACGGCCTTTTGCATCGCCATCCTGGGCGCTGAAAGCAGCGGCAAGACCGCGTTGGCGCAGGCCCTGGCCAGCGCGCTGGCGTTGGAAACCGGCCTGCGTTGCACCTGGGTGCCCGAGCATTTGCGCCATTGGTGCGAGCGTGCCGGGCGCACGCCGCGGTCAGGCGAGCAGGCCGGCATTGCGCAGGCCCAGCACGAGCACATCGCGCAGGCCGCGGCAAGTTTCGACATCGTAGTCAGCGACACCACGGCGCTGCAAACCGCGGTCTACAGCCGCGTCGTGTTCGGCGACCGTTCGCTCGACGCCTGCGCCATCGCGCTGCACAGCGGCATGCACCTGACCTTGCTCACGGCGCTCGACCTGCCCTGGGTGGCCGATGGCCTGCAGCGCAGCGGCGAGCATGTGCGCGCGCCCGTCGACGCCGCCTTGCGCGATCTGCTGCACGCCGGCGGCCTGCCCTGGGCGCTGGTGGCCGGCAGCGGCTCGGCACGCTTGCAGGCCGCGCTCGACGCGGTGGCGCCGCCGTTGCGCCGGCACGCCACGCCGCGCGCCGGCCTGTTCACCCGCCTGGCGCAGCGCAATGCGCAGCCACAGGCGCGCGCCTGGCAGTGCGAGCGCTGTGATGACCCGGCCTGCGAGCACTTGTCTTTGGGTTCGCCGCCGGGCCAGTCGTCAACGAAGTAAAAGCCGCTGGCCACAGGTCCGTAAACGGCCGGCACCAGCGAGCCAGCCGGCACATATTGGCCCAACCCGCCGGCCGTGCCCATCGTGGCGGTGCTGCTGCTGGGCTCCGGGCCGGCGCGGATTGGCGTGCTGGCGGCGTGGTTCAAGCGCTGGTGATCGTGGGCTCGGCCGTGCGCCGCTTGCAGCACTTGCCGGCGGCAGCCTGATGCCGGCTTTCAGTTGACGCTGTTCGAGCCCGGCGCCTGGTTGGGCGGCGTGGTGAACAGCTCGCCCACGTCCACCACGTCGAAGCGGTACTGCTCGCCGCAAAAGTCGCAGCCCACCTCCACCATGCCGCGCTCTTCAATCAGGCTGGCGCTTTCGGCCTGGCCCAGGTTGCGCAGCATGCTGCGCACCCGCTCGCGCGTGCAGCGGCAGGCAAAGCGCGGCCGCTGCGGCACCTGCCGCACCAGGCGTTCCTGCCAGAACAGGCGGTGCAACAGCGCGTCAGCGTCCAGGCTCAGCAACTCGTCGCGCTGCAGCGTGGCGCCGAGCAGGGCGATGCGGGTGAAGTCTTCGTTCAGGCCAATCTCGTCTTCACGCGGCGCGCCCAGATTGCGCACGCCCTGCATGGGCATGCGCTGCAAGAGCAGGCCAGCGGCGCGTTCACCGTTGGCCGCCAGCACCAGGCGGGTGTCGAGCTGCTCGCTTTGCAGCATGTAGTGCTCCAGCACCGCGGCCAGGTGCTGCAACGGTTCGCGCGCGTCGCCATGCAGGGGCACCACGCCCTGGTAGGGCTGCTGGCCGGGCAAGCGGTCTTCTGGGTCGAGCGTGATGGCGCAGCGGCCCTGGCCATGGACATTGAGCATGGCTTCCAGGCCGGCACCCACTGGCAAATCACCTGGCAACTCGCCCACCAGCTTGGCCGTGGCGCGAAAGCTCAGGTCGCTGCGCACTTCGGCCACCGCCAGCTTGACCGGGCCGTCGCCATGCAGTTGCAGCACCAGTGACCCATTGAACTTGATGTTTGCCTGCATCAGCACGCCGGCCGCAGCCAGCTCACCCACCAGGTTGCGCAGCGGTGCGGGCCAGGCGCCCAGGGCCGCGCGGCGCGTTTGCAGCTCGCGCCAGCCGGCGCCGAGTTGCACCAGCAGCCCGCGCACGGGCAGGCCTTCGAAGTGGAAGCGGTGCAGGTGGTCGGGCATCAGGTCGGGCATCAGGTCGGGCATCAAGCCGGGCCTCAAGCCAGACGCTTCAGGCCGCTGCGGTGGCGCTCGGTTTGCATCAGGTAATGCGCGGCCAGGTGGTCGAGCATGGCCTGCTGTTCGGGCGACAGCGGCTTCACCACTTTGGCCGGTGAACCCATGATGAGCGAGCCGTCAGGGAACTCCTTGCCTTCGGTGACGATGGCGCCGGCCGCCACGATGCAGCGCTTGCCGATGCGTGCGCGGTTCAGCACCACGGCCTGGATGCCGATCAGCGAGCCGTCGCCCACCGTGCAGCCGTGCAACATGACCTGGTGGCCCACGGTCACGCCATCGCCCAGCGTCAGCGGCACGCCGTCATCGGAGTGCAGCACGCTGCCGTCCTGCACATTGGTGTTGCGCCCGATGGTGATCCAGTCGTTGTCGCCGCGCACGGTGCAGCCGTACCACACGCTGGCGCCGGCAGCCATGCGCACACGGCCGATGACGCTGGCGCTTTCAGCCACCCAAGCCGTGGGGTCGATCTCGGGCACGCGATCCTCAAGCTGGTAGACGGCCATTGGGTTCCTTGTTTTTGGCAGTCGATAATTCTAAGGATGGAGCTCAGAAGCGAGGCCTTGCGCGCGTTGTGCCTGGCCGACCCCACCACCAAGGCGGTTGCGGCGCGTGCCTTGTCAGTTGAATGGCGGCTTGATAGCGCTGCCGTGCTTGAACCCACGCAACCCCTGCCCGGCCGCCCCGCACGCCCCGTTCTGGTGGCCCCCAAGGACGTGCCGCAGCGCGGCCTGGCCACGCCGGAGGGCCGCGCGGCCCTGCTGCACGCCATTGCCCACATCGAGTTCAATGCCATCAACCTGGCACTCGATGCCGTGTGGCGCTTCGCCGGCATGCCCGCGGCGTACTACAGCGACTGGCTGCGCGTGGCACAGGAAGAAGCGCTGCACTTCATGCTGCTGCGCGAACACCTGAACAGCCTGGGCCATGACTACGGTGACTTCACCGCGCACGACGGCCTGTGGACCATGGTGGAGCGCACGCGCCACGACATCACCGCCCGCATGGCCCTGGTGCCGCGCACGCTGGAAGCGCGCGGGCTGGATGCCACGCCACCCTTGCAGGCCAAGCTGGCACGCGCCGGCGATGCGCGCGCGGTGGCGATCCTCGACGTGATCTTGCGCGACGAGATCGGCCATGTCGCCGTGGGCAACCATTGGTATCACTTTCTGTGTGACGCCCAAGGCCTGGATGCGCAAGCCCATTACGCCGTGCTGACGCAACGCCACGGCGCGCCGCGCCTGCGAGCGCCGTTCAACCTGCCGGCCCGCCGCCAGGCCGGCTTCACGGC
>JAYUPO010000142.1:0-4526 GCA_043760085.1 Burkholderiales bacterium | reverse complement strand
TCATCGTCTTCGATGAACTCGACGGCGTATTCCAGCGTGAGCTGGATCGGCGGCGTGACCTTGATCGCGTCTTCCTTGCCGCTGACGCGAAAGTTGGTGAGCTGCTTGGCGCGCACCGCGTTGACCACCAGGTCGTTGTCGCGACTGTGGATGCCCACGATCATGCCTTCGTAAACCGGGTCGCCGGGTTTGACGAACATGCGGCCGCGGTCGTCCAACTTACCCAGCGCGTAGGTGACGATTTCGCCGTCGTCCTGGCTGATCAGCACGCCGTTCTTGCGCCCGCCGATGTCGCCCTTGTAGGCCTCGTAGCCGTCGAAGATGTGGCTCATCAAACCGGTGCCGCGGGTGAGGTTGAGGAACTCACCCTGGAAGCCGATCAGGCCGCGTGCCGGAATGCGGTATTCCAGCCGCACCCGGCCGCGGCCATCGGGCTGCATGTCTTGCAGCTCGCCCTTGCGCAAGCCCAGCTCCTGCATCACGCCGCCCTGGTGCGCATCTTCCACGTCCACCGTGAGCATTTCGAGCGGCTCGTGCTTCTCGCCACCCACGTCGTGCAGCACCACGCGCGGGCGGCTAACGGCCAGCTCATAGCCTTCGCGGCGCATGTTTTCGAGCAAGATGGTGAGGTGCAATTCGCCACGGCCGGCCACTTCGAAAATGCCGTCTTCATCGGTGTCGGTCACGCGCAGCGCCACATTGCTTTGCAGTTCGCGGTCAAGCCGGTCGCGCAACTGGCGGCCGGTGACGTACTTGCCTTCGCGCCCGGCCAGGGGGCTGTTGTTGACGCAGAAGTTCATCGTCAGCGTGGGCTCGTCGATGGTCAGCATGGGCAGCACACGCGGGTCTTCCAGGCTGGTGAGCGTGACGCCGATGCCCACGCCTTCAACGCCACTGATCAACACGATGTCACCCGGCCCGGCGATCTCGGCCGGCTTGCGTTCCAGGCCTTCGAACTTGAGCATTTGCGTGACGCGCGATTTGCGCGGTGTGCTGTCGGGGCCTTCATAAACGGCCACGTCCATGCCCGGCTTGAGGATGCCACTGTGGATGCGGCCGATGCCGATGCGCCCGACGTAGGTTGAATAGTCAAGTGAGCAGATTTGCAACTGCAGCGGCTCGGTTTCGCTGCCTTCGTGCGGCGGCACATGTTCGAGGATGGCGTCGAACAGCGGCGCCAGGTCGGTGCCCACCACGCCCGATTCGAGCGTGGCCCAGCCGTTCAGGCCCGAGGCGAAGATCACCGGGAAGTCGAGCTGGGCCTCGGTGGCGCCGAGCTTGTCGAACAAGTCAAACGTTGCATTGATGACGTAGTCGACGCGCGAGCCGGGCCGATCAACCTTGTTCACCACCACGATCGGCTTCAGGCCCAGGGCCAGTGCCTTCTTGGTGACGAAGCGGGTTTGCGGCATCGGGCCTTCCACCGCATCGACCAGCAGCAACACGCTGTCCACCATCGACAGCACGCGCTCGACCTCACCGCCGAAGTCGGCGTGGCCGGGCGTGTCGACGATGTTGACGTGCGTGCCCTTCCAGCGCACGGCGCAGTTCTTGGCCAGGATGGTGATGCCGCGCTCGCGCTCAAGGTCGTTGCTGTCCATCACCCGCTCGGCCACCTTTTCGTTCTCGCGGAAGGTGCCGCTTTGGCGCAGCATCTGGTCGACCAGCGTGGTCTTGCCGTGGTCGACGTGCGCGATGATGGCGATGTTGCGGATTTGCGAGTTCATGTTTTTAGCTTTTCTATGCAGCACTCATGGCCGCGATTTCAATGGGGCTGAGCAGGCGGGTGCAGATCAATTCGCCGGCCACGATTCGGGCGCTGCCCAGGAAGGCATGGTCGGGGCCATAGACGCGCACGGCCGGCGCATCGGGCAGGCTCAGGCGGCGGCGCAGGCCGGTGAGAAAACGCACCGCCTCATCGGCCGCCAGTTCCACCTGCGGCCAGGGGCTCACCAGGTGGTCAGCGCTGAGCAGCAGCGCGTCACGCTCGGCTTCGCTCATGTCGGCCAGTTCCTCAAGCGTGTGGGCCTGAGCCAGGGTGAGTGGGCCACTGGCCGTGCGTTGCAAAGCTGACAGGTGGGCACCGCAACCCAGGCGTTCGCCGATGTCTTCAGCCAGCGTGCGGATGTAGGTGCCCTTGCTGCAGCGCACGTCGAGCACCAGGCGCGTGCCGGTGTGTTGAATCACGTCGATACCGTAGATGTGAATGTGCCGCGCGTCGCGCTCCACCTCGATGCCCATGCGTGCCAGTTCGTACAGCGCGCGGCCTTCGTGCTTGAGCGCCGAGTGCATGGGCGGCACCTGGCTGATCGCGCCGGTGAACGCGGCGCAGGCCGCGGCGATGCTGGCGGCATCCACGATCACCGGGCGCTCTTCGATCACCGGCGTTTCAGCGTCGCCGCTGGCCGTGCGCTGGCCCAGGCGCAGCGTGGCGCGGTAGGCTTTGTCGGCATCCAGGCTGACTTGGGCGAACTTGGTGGCCGCGCCAAAGCACAGCGGCAGCACGCCGCTGGCCAGGGGGTCGAGCGTACCGGTGTGGCCGGCCTTTTCCGCTCGATAAAGATGTTTGGCCTGGGCCAGCGCCTGCTGGCTGGTCAGGCCCAGCGGCTTGTTCAGCACCAGCACGCCGTGCAGGGCGCGGCGTGGTGGCCGGTTGGCGCGGGGTGCATTCACTCTTTGGCCCGTTCGGCGTTGGCGCGGTTGATCAGCGCGCTGAGTTCGGCGGCGCGCTCGGTGGTGCGGTCGTACTGGAAGTGCAGCGTGGGCACGGTGTGGATCTGCAAGCGCTTGAACAGGCCATTGCGCAGGAACCCCGCCGCTTCGTTCAACGCGATCTCGCTTTGGGCCGGGTCGGTGACCAGCACCGAAAAGAAAATCTTGGCGTGCGCATAGTCGGGTGTGACCTCCACCGCATTGATGGTGACCATGCCCACGCGCGGATCTTTCAATTCGCGGATGAGCAAGGCCACGTCGCGCTGGATCTGGTCAGCGACGCGGAAACTGCGGTTGGGAATGGTTCGCTTATGGCGCATGGTGGGGCCTCAAACAACAACCCCGCCGTCTTGTGGAGGGCGGGGTTGGCAAGGGGAAGAGCAACTCCGCTAGAGCGTTCGGGCAACTTCCTTGACTTCGAAGAATTCGAGCTGGTCGCCTTCGGCGATCTCGTTGTAGCCCTTCAGGTTCAAGCCGCACTCGAAGCCTTCCTTGACTTCGCGCGCGTCGTCCTTGAAGCGCTTCAGGCTTTCGAGTTCGCCGGTGAAGACCACCACGTGGTCGCGCAGCAGGCGCAGGCGCGCCGAGCGGCGCACCACACCGGCCGTGACCATGCAGCCCGCAATGGCGCCCACCTTGGAGATGCGGAAGACCTGGCGGATCTCGGCCGTGCCGATGACTTCCTCGCGCTGCTCGGGCGCCAGCATGCCGGCCATGGCGGCCTTCACTTCATCGACCGCGTCATAAATGATGGTGTAGTAGCGCAGGTCGACGCCGTTGTTCTCGGCCAGCTTGCGCGAGCCGGCGTCGGCCCGGGTGTTGAAGCCGATGATCACCGCCTTGGAGGCGATGGCCAGGTTGACATCGCTCTCGCTGATGCCACCGACGGCGGCGTGCACCACCTGCACCTTGACCTCGGCCGTGCTGAGCTTGACCAGGCTGCTGGCCAGGGCTTCCTGCGAGCCTTGCACGTCGGCCTTGATGATCAGGCTCAGGGTCTGCACATCGCCCTGGCCCATCTGGTCGAACATGGTTTCGAGCTTGGCGGCCTGGCGCTTGTTGAGCGTGACCTCGCGGTACTTGCCCTGGCGGAAGGTGGAGATTTCACGCGCCCGGCGCTCATCGGCCAACACCATGAACTCGTCGCCGGCGCGTGGCACTTCGGTCAGGCCCTGAATCTCGACCGGGATCGACGGGCCGGCCTCAGCCGTGGCCTTGCCGTTTTCGTCGAGCATGGCGCGCACGCGGCCGTAGCTGGAACCGGCCAGCACCACGTCACCGCGCCTCAAGGTGCCGGTTTGCACCAGCACCGTGGCCACCGGGCCGCGGCCCTTGTCGAGCCGCGCTTCGATGACCAGGCCCTTGGCCATGGCTTCGCGCGGTGCGCGCAGTTCAAGCACCTCGGCCTGCAAGAGCACCTGTTCCAGCAGCGCGTCAACGCCCTGCCCGGTCTTGGCCGATACCGGCACGAAGGGCGACTCGCCGCCGAATTCTTCCGGCACCACCTGTTCGGCCACGAGCTCGCTTTTCACCCGCTCGGCGTTGGCTTCGGGCTTGTCGATCTTGTTCATGGCCACCACGATGGGCACGTTGGCGGCTTTGGCGTGGTGGATGGCTTCCTTGGTTTGCGGCATCACACCGTCGTCGGCCGCCACCACGAGGATCACGATGTCGGTGGCCTTGGCGCCGCGCGCACGCATGGCGGTGAACGCGGCATGGCCGGGCGTGTCGAGGAAGGTGATCATGCCGCGCGGGGTTTCCACGTGGTAGGCACCGATGTGCTGGGTGATGCCACCGGCCTCACCGGCGGCCAC
>JAYUPO010000141.1:0-4529 GCA_043760085.1 Burkholderiales bacterium | reverse complement strand
GGCCACGGCCAGGTGAATGTCCTTCACCACCATGCGCGAACCGTAGCTCTTTTGCAGGCCCTGGGCCTGCAGGCGGCTTGAGGTCAGGCCCGGCGCCGGGTGTCCACTTGATTGGCCGGTTAGAGCGGTGACCTCGGCAGCAGCCTGCCTCAACGCGGCTCCCCGAGCGCGCGCGTGGCTTTCAGCGGCGGGGCACTGGCGGGCGCGGCGGCAGGCGGGGTTTCGGCGCGCGGGCCCAGCACGGCGCGAACGCGCCCGCTCGGGTTGCCCGGCGTGGGTGTGCCGCCTTGCACGCTGAACTGTTCGCTCGCGCTGTCCCAGGTGATCTGCGCGCCCAGGATTTCATCGACCACGCTGCCCGCACGCAGCCGGCGCACGCTGGCGTTGCCGACGAAGCGCAGGGTCTCGCTGCGGGCGTCGTACTCGATGCGCTCGGCCAGGCCTTCCAGGGTTTCATCGACGCCGTCGCGCTTTTGCCTGAAGCTGGCCGGCTTGCCCGCCGCGCCGGTGGCCAGCGCGGCGCGGAAGCCGCCGGCCAGCTCGCGCACTTCAATGCGCTCGGCGCGAATCTGCAACGTGCCCTGGGCGATGACGACGTTGCCGTTGAACACCACCACCTGGCGCGCCAGGTCCACGATGCCGGGCTTGTCGGCCTCCACCGACATGGGTTTGCTGCGGTCAGCCTTCTCGGCCGCCACGCTGCCCGCCACCAGCAGCGTCAGGGCGGCGGCCAGGTGCGGCAGGGCACGGCGAAACCAGCTTGCGCGGCGCGGCATGGTCACAGGATCTCAGGCGCGCTTGCGCACTTGCTGCACCAGGAAATCCACCACCTGCAAGGCGCCTTCGTTGCTGCCGGCCAGGCTGGCCGAGGTGACGAAGCGGCCCTGCACGCCCAGCGTGGGCACGCTGTCGATGCGGTAGGCGTCGGCCAGTTGCTTGGATTGGCGCGAGCGCGTTTGCACGGTGAAGGACTTGAAGGCTTCGGCGAACTTCGGCCCGTCAACGCCATTGGCGGCCATGAAGGCCACGATGTCGGCTTCCTTGTCGAGCCGCAGCTTCTGGCCGTGCAGGGCGTTGAACACCTTGCGGTGCATAGCGCCCACCTGGCCCAGTGCTTCGAGCGCAAAGTAGATGCGGCCATGGGTCTCGTGGATGGCGCCAAAGGCCACCGGCGAGCGGCGCAGCACCACATCGGGCGGCAACTGCTTGGCCCAGGCTTCCAGCGTGGGTTCCAGCGCGTGGCAGTGCGGGCAGCCGTACCAGAAGAATTCCACCACCTCCACCTTGCCGTCGGCCGCCTGCACCGCCGCCGGCTGCTGCAGCCGCGTGTAGTGCTTGCCCTCGACCGGCCCGCCCTGGGCCCGGGCCGGCTGGCCTGACACCAGCGTGCAGCCGGCAGTGGCCAGGGCCAATGAAAAATCGCGTCGCTTCATGTTCATCACTTCAGCTCACCTCAACGTTGTACATGCACCAGTGCGGCGTCGACACCGCCGGCCAGCAGTTTGTCGCGCAGCACCTCGGCACCTTCCTTGTTCTCGAACGGGCCGATGCGCACGCGAAACATCGTGCGGCCGGACTGTTCACGCTCGGTGACCTTGGCGCGCACATCCATCAGGGCCAGGCGCGCGCGCTGGGCTTCGGCATCTTCTTCGCGCACATAGGCGCCGGCCTGCACGAAGTAGAACAACGCATTCGCTGCCGCGGCCGTGGACTTGGGCGGCGCCGCCGTGGCTTGCTCCGTGCCGAGCGGCACGCTCTGGCCGGCCAGGATGGCGCCCGGGTCGCGCGGCGCGCGCGCAGGCGGCACGCTCTGGGATGGCAGGTTCGTGGCTGGCACCAGCGTCACGCCGGCCGCGGCGCTGGGCGCGGTGGCGGCGGGCCGCACGGCGGCTTTGCCCGCCAGCGGCGCGTTCGGGTCCCAGTTGCGGTTGCGTTCGGCTTCGATCTGGTCGTGTTCGGCAGTGCGCTGCGGCACCTTGTTGACGAAGGGCACTGGCACCTTGGCGATGTACAGCGCCACGCCCAGCGCGGCCACCAGGCCGACCAGCACGCCCACGATGATGCCCAGCATGAAGCCGCCGCGTTGATGCTTGTTCATGTCACTTGTTCCGGGGCCAGCGCAGCTTCGCGCTGCATGGCGTTGGGTGCGCTCACGCCCAGCACGGCCAGGCCGTTGCGCAGCACCTGGCGGGTGGCGGCGAGCAAGGCCATGCGCGCTGCGGCCAGCGGCGCGTGCGCCACCAGGAAGCGCTCGGCGGCGTAATAACTGTGCAATGCAGCGGACAGGTCGCGCAGGTAAAAGGCCACGTCGTGCGGTGCCAGCTCCGCCGCGGCGCGGCCGAGCATCTCCGGGTACTCGGCCAGGCGCAGCATCAGTGCCAGCTCGCTGGGTGCGCCCAGCAGCGCCAGGTCGGCCTGCGCCAGCGCCGCTTCACCCGGCGCGTACTGCGTCAGCACCGAGCATATGCGCGCATGCGCGTACTGCACGTAGAAGACCGGGTTGTCGTCGCTGGCCTTCAGCGCCAGGTCGATGTCGAAGATGAATTCGGTGTCGGCTTTGCGGCTGGCCATGAAGAAGCGCACTGCGTCGCGGCTGGTCCAGTCGATCAGGTCGCGCAGAGTGACGTAGCGGCCGTCGCGCTTGGAGATCTTCACCTCCTGCCCGCCGCGCATCACCGTCACCATCTTGTGCAGCAGGTAATCGGGGTAGCCCACGGGCACGCCCAGGTTGGCGGCCTGCAGGCCGGCGCGCACGCGGGCGATGGTGCCGTGGTGGTCGCTGCCCTGCACGTTCACCACCTTGGTGAAGCCGCGCTCGAACTTGTTCAGGTGGTAGGCCACGTCGGGCACGAAATAGGTGTACTGGGCTTCGGCGGTGCCGCTGGCATCGGGCGCCGAATTGCGCCCGTCGGTGCCGGCCGGCGCCGACTTCCTCATCACCCGGTCTTTGTCGTCGCCGTACTCGGTGCTGCGCAGCCACAGCGCGCCGCCTTCCTCGTAGGTCTTGCCCGCCGCAACCAGACGTTTGACCGTGTCGTCAACCCGCCCGCTGCTGTACAGGCTGGATTCGAGAAAGTAGTGGTCAAAGCGCACGCCGAAGGCGCGCAGATCCAGGTCCTGCTCATGGCGCAGCCAGGCCACGGCAAATTGGCGAATGCCGTCCAGGTCATTCGCATCGCCTGAAGCGCTGAAACTGCGGTCGTCGGCGCGCACGGTCTGGCGCTGGATGAAGGCCTGGGCGATGTCGGCGATGTACTCGCCGTTGTAGGCCGCCGCCGGCCACAGCGCGTCGCCGGGTTTCAGGCCGTTGATGCGGGCCTGCACCGACGCCGCCAGGTTGGCGATCTGCACCCCGGCGTCGTTGTAATAGAACTCGCGCTGCACCTGCCAGCCCTGGGTTTCAAACAGGTTGCACAGGCTGTCGCCCAGCGCCGCCTGGCGGCCATGGCCCACGTGCAGCGGGCCGGTGGGGTTGGCGGAGACAAACTCCACCATCACTTTCTGCCCGTTCGGGGGCTGGCGGCCAAAGTCGGCCTTCGCAGCCAGCACCTCGGTCACCACCGCCTGCTTGGCGGCCGGCGCCAGGCGCAGGTTGATGAAGCCTGGGCCGGCGATCTCCAGCGCCTGCACCCAGCGCTGCACGGCGGCCTGGCCTTGCAGCAAATGCACCAGCCGCTGGGCCAGCTCACGCGGGTTCTTCTTCAGCGGCCGCGCCAGCTGCATGGCGCTGGTGATGGCCAGGTCGCCGTGGCTGGCCTGCTTGGGCGACTCGAAAGTGGCGGCTGGCACGGCAGCGCCAGCTTCCTGTGCCAATTGGGCCAGCACCACCTGCAGCGCTTGCCGCAACTCCTGCTTTGCTTGGATCATCGACCTGATTCTACTTTTGCACCCAGGCCAGGGCCGCCGTTGAGCGCCAGGGGATATGGGCATCGTTTGCGCGCTTGTTCCAGCCTTCGGCCGCAGGCTGCGTGCGCGACGATGCTGCTGCCCTCTTGCGCCCCATGACTGCACCCACCATCGCCCCCCCCGAGCCCGCTGCGTCCGGCCTGGCGCTGCCATCGCGCATCGGCAAGTACATCGTCAAGTCCAAGATCGGTGAGGGCGCGACGAGCGAAGTTTTCCTCGCCCATGACCCGTTCCGCAACCAGGACGTGGCCATCAAGCGTGTGCGCGTGGGCCTACTGGCCGACACGCGTGACGCCCACTTCCAGCAGCGCTTCTTCGCGGCCGAAGCCGCGCTGGTGGGGCGGCTGCAGCACCCGAACGTGGTGCAGATCCTGGACGCCGTGGCCGACGCCGAAGCGCCCTACCTCGTGATGGAGTACGTGGCCGGCGTCACGCTGCGCCGCTTCTGCCGCGCCGACAAACTGCTGGCGCTGACGCAGATCGTTGAAGTCGGCTTCAAGTGCGCAATGGCGCTGAGTTACTGCTTTCGCCAGGGTTTGATCCACCGCGACGTGAAGCCAGCCAACCTGCTGGTCACACTGGTGGGTGACCAAATCGGCGATGTGAAGGTCACCGACTTCGGC
>JAYUPO010000140.1:0-4556 GCA_043760085.1 Burkholderiales bacterium | reverse complement strand
GCGGCGCAGGCCGCGCGGCAACACCACGCAACCGTAGCGAATGCGGATCAGGCGGCTCACTGCATGCCCCACGGCTTCGAACAGCTTGCGCACTTCGCGGTTGCGCCCTTCGGTGATGACCACGCGCACCCAGCGGTTGGCACCCTCGCCGCCGCCGTCTTCAATGCTCTTGAAGCCCGCCACCTGGCCGTCGATCTCCAGCCCGGCCAGCAGCTTCTCGCGCGCCGCTTCTTCCAGGTTGCCCAGGATGCGCACCGCATATTCGCGCTCCACGCCAAAGCGCGGGTGCATCAACTGGTTAGCCAGTTCGCCCGAATTGGTGAACAGCAGCAGCCCTTCGGTGTTGATGTCCAACCGGCCTACCGATTGCCACTTGCCATGCGCCAGTCGCGGCAACTGGCGAAAGACGGTTGGGCGTTGCTGCGGGTCGTCATGGGTGACCACTTCGCCGGCGGGCTTGTGATACGCCAACACGCGCGGCGGCGGCGGCGTGATGCGCACCTTGACCGGCTTGCCGTCGATGCGCAACTGGTCGCCCCAGGAAATGCGCTGGCCGACATGCGCGGCCTGGTTGTTGACGGTGATGCGGCCTTCGGTGATGAGCTGCTCCATGTCGCGGCGCGAGCCCACGCCCGACTGGGCCAACACCTTCTGCAGCTTGGGCGCCTCGGGCTCGGGCAGCAGCACGCGCTTGTGCGGCACGACCACGGCGGGCAACGCATCGGCGGCGGGTTCGGCGTCGAACTCACCGGCCAGCACCTGCGCAAACACCTCGCCCACATCCGGCACTGGCAATGCCGGCACCGGCACTTGCTCGGCACCGGGCTCGCCGCTGCGCTCGCGGTCACGGCCACGGCGCCCGCGGCGGCGGTTGCGGTTGCGCTTGGTGCCGTTGGCGCCAGCCGACACCTCACCCACGGCACCTGTCTCGCCGCCTGTCGCACCACCCATCGCGCCATCGGCGGCAGCGCCGGTTTCATTGACGGCGCCTTCGCCGTGGGCCAGCGGTGCCTCGGGCGCGTGCGCCGCGCCGGTATGCAGCATGCCTTGCGGCGACGGCTGAACAGGCTGGGATGGCTGGGCTGCGGCCTCGGCTACCTCACCAGCCGGCTCAGCGGCCGCATCAACGGCCACCTTCTTGCGCGGCGCGCGGCGCTTGGGCGGCACGGGCTCGGCTGCCACGGTGTCCTGCCCGGCTGCGGCCGGGGCGTCTTGCGCGGGCTCGCTCAGGTCGAGGTCGACGCTGCCGCCCTCAACCAGCGTGTCAGCGCGCTTGCGCGTGCGCCGCACTTTGGGCGGCGGCGCGGGCGTATCGGCTTGGTCAAGGCTCATGCGTTGGTTTCTGTGGCTTCGGGGCGGGGTTCAAGATGGGGGCTGACCGGTTCGTCGGCGGCGGGCTGCGCCGGGTTCTCGTCGGCCCGGGTTGATTCATCAGGCGCTGGCTCGGCGCCCTCTTCGAGCAGCGACCCTTGCTGCGGCAAGGCCTGGTCGAGCAACTGCGCATCGCTCTTGCCGCCCAGCAGCGGCAACTGCTCCAGGCTGGCCAGGCCCAGGTCGTCGAGAAAGTGCCGCGTGGTGGCGTACAGCGCCGGACGGCCAGGGGTTTCTCGGTAGCCGATGGCTTCAACCCAGCCGCGGTCTTCCAGGGTCTTGATGATTTGCGTGGTGACCGTGACGCCGCGAATGTCTTCGATGTCGCCGCGCGTCACCGGCTGGCGGTAGGCAATGATGGCCAGCGTTTCCATGGCCGCACGCGAATAGCGGGGCGGCTTTTCCGGGTGCAGCCGGTCGAGGTATTCGCGCAGTTCGGGCCGCGTCTGGAAGCGCCAGCCACCGGCCAGCGGCACCAGCTCGACGCCGCGGCCTTCCCAGTCGCGCACCAGTTCATCGAGCAGGCTGCGCAGGGTATCGGGGCTGAGCTGGTCATCGAACAGCACGCGCAGCTCACGCATCGGCATGGGTGCGTGGGCGCAGATCAGCGCCGCTTCTAGGACACGCTTTGCATCCTGTGTATTCATGGCATGGTTTTGAACGGGGCCGCGCTTTAGCGCGGCGGTGGGCGAACCTTGCAGGTCGCCACGGGAGCCATCACTGGGGTCTTTGGGCTGGCCCTGGGCCATGCCCGGGGTTTGCTTCGTTGGGCGGGGTTGCGGCCTGGCGCCCGGGCCGCGGCGCTGCGCAGTGTCTGCGCCCTTGCCTTGCTGCGGCCTGGCTGGCAGCACCTGCCGCTCATGGCGGTCAGGGTGCATGCAGGCGATGGCGGCAATTGTAGCGGTTAGTTCAAACCGGGCGCTCCGCTCGCGTGGGCAGGTGAAATCAGGCGTCGAGCAACTGCCGTATCGACATCAACTCCGCGCGAATGGACAGGCCTGCCGGGTTGATGGACAGTGTTGAACCGGAGCGCGCCAGGGCTGCCGCTGCCGCCATCGGTTCATCACCGTACAAAACTTCGCCTTGCACAGGCGCAACATGGTCTGCCAAGCGATTGCGGGCGCCGCTGATGGTGAAGCCCTGGTCGTAGAGAAGATCGCGAATGCGGCGCACCAATAGCACTTCGTGGTGTTGGTAATAGCGCCGGTTGCCGCGCCGCTTCATCGGCTTGAGCTGGGTGAATTCCTGCTCCCAGTAGCGCAAAACATAAGGCTTCACGCCGCAAAGATCGCTCACTTCGCCGATGGTGAAGTAGCGCTTGGCGGGTATAGGCGGAAGCTCTTTTCCTATGGAAATCATGTCGTTCTGGAAGAACGTGAAGACTTTACTCGAAGTCTTCGCCGATCGCCGTTTCACCCTGCACGATGCCCTTGAGTTTGTGGCTCGCGTGAAATGTGACCACATTGCGGGCATTGATCGGGATCGATTCGCCGGTACGCGGGTTGCGGCCGGGGCGCGGTGCCTTGCGCCGGATGTTGAAGTTGCCGAATCCCGACAACTTCACTTCATCTCCGGCCATCAGTGTGGCGTGGATGTTCTCGAAGAAGGCTTCAACCATGTCCTTCGACTCGCGTTTGTTCAGGCCCAGGCGCTCGAACAAGAGTTCTGCCAGGTCGGCTTTGGTCAAAGTGGGCGTCTCGATGGTCGGCAGGATGACTCGGGTGGGGGACATGGCAGCCGCTAAGTGGTGGGTCAGGACAGGGACGCCAAGTGGGCGGCCAACTATGCCCGCAAGCGGGCGTGGTGCGCGAGCGATACCCGTGTAACGGCCTGGGCGATGGCCGCTTCGATGCGCTCTTCCGTCAGCGGCGCCACCTCGTCCAGCAGTTCCAGGCGTATCGCCAGGCTGCGTTCGCCTGGGGCGAAGTCGGCGTTGCCGGCCGCGGGCCGGTAGACGTCGAACAAGACAGCGGACTTGATCAGCGCTTGCGGGTCGGCGCGCAGCGTGGCGGCAAGCTGATCCATGCTCACCGAAATGCCGACCACCAGGGCCAGGTCGCGCTGCACGGGCAATTGACGAGCGATGGGCCTGGCCTGTGGCAGCACGCGGCGTTGCACAGCCTGCAAATCCAGCTCGAACGCACACACGCCTTCAGGTAGCTCGTAGGCCTGCGCCCAGCGCGGGTGGATTTCGCCAACATGGCCAATGGCCTGGCCGTCCAGCTCGACCCGGGCACAGCGGCCGGGGTGAAAAGCGGGGTGCGCATCGGGCACGAAGCGCGCCACCGCCGGGGCCAACAGGGCTTCGACATCGCCCTTCGCATCGAAGAAGTCGGCGCGCCGCTGTGCCTGGCCCCACTGGGTGATGTCCACCGGGCCGCAAGCCAGGGCTGCCACGCGGCCGGGCTGCGCCACGCCCGCGACACTGCCTTCGCTGTCTGTCACGCCGGCATCGCGTTGAAAGACGCGGCCGATCTCAAACACGCGCACCCGGGTGGCCTTGCGCGCCAGATTGAAGCGCAGCACCGCAACCAGGCCGCCCAGCATGCTCGAACGCATCACCGCCAGCGGCGCAGCGATCGGGTTGAGCACCCTGATGGGCGCCGCATTGCCCGCCAGTTCGCGTTCCCAGCGCTCTTCCACGAAGCTGTAGTTGATGGTTTCCTGATAACCCTGTGCCGCCAGGCCATGGCGCACCGCGTGCTTGCTGCGCTGGCCTTCGGTTTGCGAGCGCGCGGTGACCGGTGCGCGCGGCGCCGTGGTGGGCAGCGCCTGGTAGCCGACAACGCGCGCCACTTCTTCGATCAAGTCCTCTTCAAGGCGCAGGTCAAAGCGCCAGGTGGGCGGTGTGACGATGAAGTCACCGTCGGCGCAGCTGTGCTCAAAGCCCAACGCGCTGAAGACATGCGCGCATTGCGCCTCGCTGACCGGCATGCCCAGCACCTTGGCCGCGCGGGCCACGCGCAGGCGCACCGGCTCGCAGCGCGGCAGGTTCAGCGTCTGATCGTCGAGCGGCCCGGGCTCACCGCCACAGACCTGCATGATCAACTGCGTGATGCGTTCGATGCGCGCGGCCGTGGCCGCGGGGTCGACCCCGCGCTCGAAGCGGTGGCCGGCGTCGGTGCTGAAGTTCAGCCGCCGCGAACGCCCGGCGACGCTGTCGGGCCACCAGAATGCGGCCTCAA
>JAYUPO010000139.1:0-1896 GCA_043760085.1 Burkholderiales bacterium | reverse complement strand
ACCGATCAAACTGGGCCCCGCTTGCATGGGTCTGGTTGGCCGAAGCGCGTATCCTCGCAACCAGACTGGCGTCGTAGATCATTTCGTCTACACCCTCTTAGTCCAGCGTCAGCATGCGCCGGCGCTTTTGCGTCTGGTCGATGTACAGCTGCAAGGCGCGTTGCGCCGCGGCCGACAGGTCGGCGAGTTCGCAGCCCAGGCGCATGCCGCGCGCGTTGGGCTGGATCGACGAGATGTGGCGCAGTTGCACGGTGGCCAGGATGCGGGTGTCGGCGTCGAGCTCGATGCGCACGCCCTGCAAGGCGGTGCCGGGCTGCAGGGGCGGCACGTCGTGCGGCAGGAACAAGGCGCAGCCGCCGATGCTCACATCCATCACGCGCAGGCTCAAGCGCATGTCGGGCAGCGCCGGGTGGCGCAATTCGGCGCGCGGTGAGTCACGCTCCAGCGTGCGCACGCGGTAGCCGCTGCGGCGCTGAAAGCGGTACACCACCTGGGGCAGCGCGGCCTGCAAGGCGCTGGCGCGCGCACCGTGAACGAGCATCAGGTTGTGCAAGTCGAATTGCAGCTTCACGGCGTCGACGTAGGCCACGGCGCAGGCCTCGTCGCCTTCCATCAAACGTTGCAGTTGCGGGTTGCCGGCATCGGCGCTGAAGGCGATACGGTGCGCGCTGTCGTCCACCGACCAAAGTTGCGCCGACAACGAGCTGCCATCGGGCCCGCTCAGGCTCAATGGCACGCTGGTGTCGAGCAGTTGCTTGAGCAGCGTCTTGATCTCGCCCGGGTGATCCATCCGGAACGGTGCCCAAGGGTCGATGCCGGCATCGTCTTGCAGTGCAGCGGGGCGGGAGTCTTCGAACATGGTGGCCCTTTCGTTCCAGGCAGGTTCAATGCAGCGTTTGCGGCTTGCCGCCCATCATCTGCTCCAGCCCCTGCAGCCAGGGTTCGGCCAGGTGGCGCACCTCGGCGTCGTTGACCAGGATGCGCTGCATGATTCGGCTCTTCAGCTTGGCCTCTTCGCTGCACAGCGCGTCGCGCTTGGCCGCCTGCTTGAGCTGGGCGATCAGCAGCACGCAAGCCCCTTCGAGCTTGACCACCTGGTCCCAGTTGCCGCTGCGGGCGGCCTGCAGCATGTCGTTGCTGGCCTGTTCAATGGCTTCGTAGTAGTTGAGCAAGTTCACGCCTGTGGGGTGTTGTTCCATCATGGTCTGCTCGGTCATGCTGCCGCGCCTGGGGCAATGGCCAACCAGGCGTCGCGTAGCGGCTCCACCAGGCGGCGGCATTCGTCCAGTGCGGCGTCGTCATTGCCGGCATGGCCTTGCGTGAGGCGGCGCGAGACGTAGGCGTAGAGCTCGTCCAGGTCGGCCGCCAGCTCGCCGCCTTGCTCGCGGTTCAGGCCGGCGCGCAGGCCTTCGTTGATGATGCGAACCGCGCGGCCGATGTGGCGGCACTTGGCTTCGATCTGGCGTTCGCGCAAGGCGCCACGGGCTTGCGCCAGCGCAGCCAGGAAACCGTCGAACAGCATCAGCACCAGGTGGTGCGGGCCGGCAGCGGAGATGCCGGTTTCAACGCCCACGCGGGCATAGGCGTGGGCGCCGTGGTGCGGGGTACTGCGGGTGGCCGTGGCGAACATCGGGGGGCAGTCCGTGAGAGGTGTCGGGTGCCTTCATATCGGCCCGGGTTTGCGGCGACTTGAATCAGAGCTCGGCTGCAATGGGTGGGTGGTTCGTGCTCACTGCGGGCGCGGTGTCGCGAGGCTGTTTTGCGCTTGTTGCGACGCTTGAGTAAGTCGTGAAGTCGTTGCGCTATGCGGGCGAGGCGTGCCGAGGGCGTCGGGTGGCCGGCTACGCTCATGTCATCCGTCGTCGGCCTGGCGGCCTCCTCCTCCTTCTTTACTTC
>JAYUPO010000138.1:0-4593 GCA_043760085.1 Burkholderiales bacterium | reverse complement strand
GCTCGGTGCGCCTGCTCGTGGCGCTGCAAGACGGCCAGACCGTTGAGGCCGTGCTGCTGCCGCGCGGCGGCTTGTGTGTGTCCAGCCAGGTGGGTTGCGCCGTGGGCTGCGTGTTTTGCATGACCGGGCAGGGTGGCTTGCAGCGCCACTTAAGCAGCGCCGAGATCGTGGCCCAGGTGGCGCTGGCGCGCAGCCTGCGCAGCGTCAACAAGGTGGTCTTCATGGGCATGGGCGAGCCCGCGCACAACCTCGACAACGTGCTCGAAGCCATTGAGCTGCTCGGCACGGGCGGGGCCATCGGCCACAAGAACCTGGTCTTCTCCACCGTGGGTGATGCGCGCGTGTTCGAGCGCCTGCCGTTGGGCGTGGTGAAGCCGGCGCTGGCGCTGTCGTTGCACACCAGCAAGGCCGAATTGCGCGCACGCCTGCTGCCTCGCGCGCCGCGCCTGAGCCCGGCTGAGTTGGTGGCCTTGGGCCAGGCCTACGCGCTGCGCACCAGCTACCCGATTCAATATCAATGGACGCTGATCGAAGGCGTGAACGATGGTGATGACGAGTTGGAAGGCATCGTTGCGCTGCTGCACGGCCAGTACGCCGTGCTGAACCTGATCCCGTACAACGCGGTCGACGGCCTGAGCTTCACGCGGCCCAGTTGGGAGCGCGCCGCCGCGATGGCGCGCCACCTGCACCGGCGTGGTGTGCTGACAAAGTTACGTCAATCTGCAGGCCAGGATGTCGACGCCGGCTGCGGGCAACTGCGCGCCCGTGTGGTGCCGATTCAGCCGGCTGAAGCGGCGGCCTGATTCAGCCGCCGGCTGAAGGCAGGAATTCACCCGCCGTGATGGCCGGCCACAGCGCCGCGCCGCCCTGCGCGCAGGCCGCATGGCCCAGGCGCTGCGACCAATGGGTGAGTGAGCCGTACTCGCTGCGCCAGGCCCACAGGCGCTGGGTGAAGCGGTGCAGGGCGTGTTCATGCGTGAAGCCGATGGCGCCGTGCACGGCATGCGCAATGGCGGCGGCCGTGCCCGCTGCTTCGGCGGCGCAGACCTTGGCGCTGGCCACGTGCAGCAGCGAGGGGGCGTCGGTGAACGCCGCGCACGCCGCTTGCGCGGCCACCGCGGCCAGGCCGGCATGTTCGGCCAGCATGGCCAACTGGTGTTGAATGGCCTGGTAGTTGCCGATCGCCTTGCCGAACTGCACCCGCTGCTGCGCATGCTGGGTGCACAGCGCCAACACGGCCTGCAAGGCACCGGCCGTCTGCGCCGCGCGCAACAGGGCGCCGCCTTGCAGCAAGGTGTCGGCGGGCAGTTCTGCGGGCAAAGGGGTGCTGGCCAGCGGTTGGGCCTCATCGAACACCAGGTCGCAGCGCGGCTCGCCGGCCAGATTTGATTGCGCATCGGCTGCGCGCGCCTGCGTGGCATTGAGCAAGACGACGCTGGGCCGCGCATCGGCGCTGATCGCCACCACTTGGGCCACCTGGCGACCCCAGGGCACGGCATCTAACTGGCCACTGAAGCGGCCACCGCGCTGCACCAGGCTGGAGGCCGCGGCGAACGAGGCCAGGTCACTGGCATGGCCCAAGCCGCAGCGGCCGAGCAACCAGTTGGCCAGCATCGCTTCGGGCAGCGGCACGGCCGCGGCGTGGCGCCCGCAGGCGGCCAGCACGCCGTACAAGTCAGCCCAGGGCGCTTGTGCGCCGCCCGCGGCTTGCGGCACGGCGGCCAGCGCAAAGCCGCTGTCCTGCACGGCTTGCCACAGCCGGCCCGGCGTGCCGGTAGCCGGCGCGGCATGGCCGGCCAACAGCCGCTCGATCGCGTCGTCAAACATTTCACGCATCAGCGCAGCCCCAGCCCGCGGGCAACGATGCCGCGCAGGATTTCGCGCGTGCCCCCGCGCAGCGAATACGACGGCGCCAGCTGCATCACCTGCGCCAGCACCTGGGCATACAGGCTGGCACCGGCCACGGTGGGGGTTTGTTCGATCAGCAACTGCGCCAGTTCGGGAATCTGCTGTTCGAACTCCGTGCCCAGGTCCTTCACGCACGACGCCGCCCAGGTGGGTTGCTCGCCCGCGGCGAGTTGCGCCGTCACCGCCATCGACATCGCGCGCAGCCCGGCCAGCCGCGCCACCAGGCGGCCCACTTCCTTGGCCTGCAGGGCATCGGGGCCTAAGCCCACCGCGTCGATCAACGCCACCAGCAGCGCCATGGCGCTGAGGTAGCGCTCGGGCCCGCTGCGCTCGAAGGCCAGCTCGGCCGTCACCTGCTCCCAGCCCTGGCCTTCGGTGCCGATCAGGTCAGTGTCTTGCAGCACCACATCGTCGAAGAAGACTTCGTTGAAGTGCTCGGCGCCGGTCAGGTCGCGGATCGGGCGGATGCGCACGCCCGGCGCGCTCAAGTCGATGATGAATTGCGACAAGCCGGCGTGCCGCGCGGCCGCCGGCTCGCCGCTGCGCACCAGGGCGATCATGAAGTGCGAGCGCTGGGCATTGGTCGTCCAGACCTTCTGGCCATTCAGCACCCAGGCGTTGCCGTGGCGGCGTGCGCGGGTGGTGATGGACGCCAGGTCCGAGCCCGCGCCCGGCTCGCTCAGGCCGATGCAGAAATACTGCTCGCCGCGGCAGATGGGCGGCAGGTGGCGCTGGCGCTGCGCCTCGCTGCCATAGCGCAGGATGAGCTGGCTGCTTTGGCGGTCGGCGATCCAGTGCGCCGACACCGGCGCGCCGGCGGCGAGCAGTTCCTCGCTCACCACGTAGCGCGCCCAGGCGCCGGCCTCGCGCCCGCCGTAGCGTTGCGGCAAGGCCATGCCGATGTAGCCCTGGGCGCCTAACTGGCGGCTGAAGCCGGCATCAAAACCCATCCATGACGCGGCGCGCTGCGGCGCCGGCACGCCGGCCATCGCCCGGGCCAAAAAGCTGCGCACGGGCACGCGCCAGGCCTCGGCTTCAGGCGGGATGGCGTGGTACTGGAAGCTCGGCGTGTTCATGGGCACTTCATGCGCGCTTGCTTGCGAACAAATCGCGCAGCCAGGCCTTGATGACGGCCCAGGCCAATGCCAGGCCGTTGAGGGGAACGGTTGCGGCCGGTGCCGCAGCCGGCGGCACGGCGGCCGCGGCGGTGTCTGCGCCAGCGGGCGGCGCAGCAACGGCGGCACCGGCATCGGCATCGGTTTCGGCATCGTCATCAGTGAGCGACCCCGGCGGGGCACTCGGCGCCTGCGCCTGCAGTGCCTGCACGCGCACGGCAAAGTTGTCGGCAAACTGCTTGAGCACCTGGTCGGCCACCGCATTCATCATGCGCCCCCCAAAGGCCGCGGCCTTGCCGCTCATCGCAACCTCGCTGTTGCCTAGCAGTTTGCATGTGGCTGCATCAACCGGCTCGATGCGCGCGGTGAGGTCCATCGCCGCGCCCGAACTGCCGGTGGTGTCGGTGCCCTTGCCCACAAGGCGCACGCTGCGCGTGGCCGGGTCGATCAGCATCACTTCGACCGTGCCGCGAAACGCCATGCTGGCCGGCCCGAACTTCACCGCCACCGTGCCCTTGTAGTGCTGTGCGTCGATGCGCTCGGTGATCTTGGCGCCGGGCATGCAGGCGGCCACGGACTCGATGTCTTGCAACACCGCCCAGGCGGCAGCGGCCGGGCCGGGCAGGGGGAAGGCCTTTTCGATTTGAACTTTCATGCTAGCTGGCCAGCCCCAAGGCATGGCCATGGCCAGGCGCGCGGCTTCGACCAACGCGGCTTCGTTCAAAGGCTTGACCAGCAGGCTGGCTGCGGCAGCCGTGGCCTTCAACCTCGTTGCCCACTTGCGCAATGCCGCGCAGGGCAGCGATCTTGCCCAAGTCGATCAAACGCTTGGGCTGCGCAAAACGCAGCTTCATCAGCGGCAGCAGGCTGTGGCCGCCGGCCAGCAGCTTGGCATCGGGCCCCGGGTGGCCGAGCAGCTTGATGGCATCGCCCACCGTGCGCGGTGCGTGGCAGTCGTAGGCGGGTGGGGTCATGGCTGGCTCCAGCGTGTCGCAGTGGCCGCAAGGATCACCGATTCGTGGCCCGGTTGGAGAACCTCACGACTTTTTCCTTCGATTTGAATGCAGCGCTGGCTTTGAACATGCCGCCCCTGTGCACACGGTGCATTCACCGCGCTGGACTCAGCGTGCGCAGCGGCGCCGCGCCGCGGGAAAACACCCGCACGTGTTTACCCTCGGCGGCCGGCGCTGCTTCGTGTACGGCCACAATTGCCCGCCGTTGCAGCCATTCGATCCAGGAGCCCAGCATGACTCGCTTGCCCAAGTTCACAACGCCGCCGCCGGCCACCGCCCTGGCGCGGCGCGCTGCCGCGGGCGGGGCCCTGGGAGCGGCTCTCGCGTTGGCGGGCTGCGCACTGATCAACCCCCCTGCGGCCGCGCCGCCGCCCGCTGAGCCCGGTGCACCGCCCAAGACCGCGCTGTGGGTGGGCAACAGTTTTTTCTACCACAACAACAGCATGCACGGGCACGTTGGCCAGTTGTTGCGAGCGGCCAACCCGGGGGCCAGCGGCTACCGCAGCAGCTCGGCCACCATCAGCGGCGCGGGCTTGAACTGGCATGACATGGAGGCC
>JAYUPO010000137.1:0-4601 GCA_043760085.1 Burkholderiales bacterium | reverse complement strand
CGTACTTGGCGTAGTCGTAGTTGATGAACTTGATGGCTTTGAAATCAGGCACGCGCGGGTCGACCGGCGTGGCCTTGTTCGACGGCAACTGGAACTGCTTGGCCGCCGCGCCGAACTGCTGCGCCTGCGCCGTGAGCGCCCAGTCGTAGAACTTCCTGGCGTTGGCCAGGTTGCGCGCGCCGGCCATGATGCTCATGCTGCCGATTTCAGCGCCCGTGCCATCGGCCGGGGTGATCGTTTCCACCGGAAAGCCCTGCATCTTTTCACCCGGGCCGTCGTGCACAAAGCTGATCGACACCGTGGTTTCACCGCGCGCCGCGGCCTTGATCGGGCCGGTGCCCGAGCGCGTGTACTGGCTGATGTTCTTGTGCAGCGCCTTCATGTACTCAAAGGCCTTGTCTTCGCCCATCAGTTGCACGAGTGTGGCGACCATGGTGTACGCCGTGCCGCTGCTGGCCGGGTTGGCGACCTGGATCTCGCCCTTTAACGCCGGGTTGAGCAGGTCAGCCCAGGTCTTGGGCACGGGCAGCTTCTTCTTGGCCAGCAACTCGGTGTTGTAGCCAAAGCCCAGCGGGCCGGAATAGATGCCCACGGTGCGGAACTTCGACTGCGCCGCTTGCTGCTGCGCCCAGGCGTGCAATTGCGACAGCGCGGGCGACTTGTATTCAACGCTCAAGTCAGATTCGGCGGCCTGCAAGTGCGGGTCGCCGGTGCCGCCGAACCACAGGTCGGTCTTGGGGTTGGCCTTTTCGGCGATCAACTGCGCCAGGGCTTCGCCTGAACCCTTGAGTGACATGTTGACCTTGATGCCGGTGGTCTTGGCGAACACGGTCTGGATCATGTTGCACCACTCGGCCTGCACCGAACAAATGATGTTCACCTGGCCGGCATCTTGCGCCCAGGCTGCGCCGGGCAGCAGGGCAGCGGCCAAATAGACAACTCGAATGGGGTTCATCGTGTGACTCCGAATACGCAACCAAGGCATCGTAGCGAGGCCACACGGTAATGCCCGCATGGCCCGCACCGGACAAACCCGCGCCAGGCGCGGGCCGCGTTTCAAGCCGCGCGCGGGAGGCCGTACAAGAGTGCGTACAAGAGCGCGTGCAGAAGTGCGTGCAGGAACGCGAATTGACCCGGGGATGAAACTCCTGCATCATCATATCTGTAACTAAATTACACGTCGCGGCAGCGCGACGGCAGCGCAATGTCCTTCGATCTCGTCCTCTTCGGGGGCACCGGCGACCTCACCTGGCGCAAGCTCATGCCGGCGCTGTTTCAAGCCTTTCGCCACGGCAAGCTGCCAGCGGGCGGGCGCATCCTGGCGGTGGCGCGCGACGAGCGCAGCGACGACGAATACCGCGCCTTCATCAAGGAACGCTTTGGTGGTGTGGAAGCGTCCAAGCGCCCGAGCGACGATGAATTCGCCCGCTTCGCGCAACTGCTGCACTATCGGCGCATGGACCTGGGCCGCGAGGCTGATTACGCCGGCCTGAAGGCCTGGCTCGATGAACGCAACGCCGACGTGGCGCTGTTGTTCCTGGCCACCAGCCCGCACCTGTTTCCGGTGATCTGCACCCAGCTTGGCGCCGTGGGCTGCAACGGGCCCAAGGTGCGCGTGGTGCTGGAAAAGCCGCTCGGCCACGACCTGGCCAGCGCGCGCGAAATCAACCGCGCCGTGGCGGCCTCCTTCAGCGAACAGCAGGCCTTGCGCATCGACCATTACTTGGGCAAGCCGGCGGTGCAGAACCTGATGGCGCTGCGCTTTGGGAATGCCTTGTTTGAACCGTTATGGCGGCGCGAGAGCATCGCCAACATCCAGATCACCCTGGCCGAAAGCCTGGGCGTGGGCAGCCGCGGCGACTTCTACGACCGCACCGGCGCGCTGCGCGACATGATCCAGAACCACGCCCTGCAACTGC
The DNA here is from genome assembly GCA_043760085.1 of Burkholderiales bacterium. Lineage (GTDB taxonomy): Bacteria > Pseudomonadota > Gammaproteobacteria > Burkholderiales > Burkholderiaceae_C > Rubrivivax. The sequence goes on along the minus strand of JAYUPO010000137.1, from coordinate 2,682 downwards.
TGACCATGATCGCCATGGAGCCGCCTGCGCGCAACGACGCCGACGCCATCCGCGATGAGAAGCTGAAGGTGCTGAAGTCGCTCAAGGCCTTCACGCCGGAGAGTGTGGCGCGCGACGTGGTGCGCGGCCAGTACCGCGCCGGCAGCGTGGGCGGCAGCGTGGTACCGGGCTACCGCGAAGAAGTGAAGGTGCCCGCCGACAGCGCCTGCGAAACATTCGTCGCGCTGCGCACCGAGGTGCAGAACTGGCGCTGGGCCGGCGTGCCGTTTTACCTGCGCACGGGCAAGCGGCTGGAGCGGCCCGAAGCGCACATCGTGGTCACTTTCCGTGGCGTGCCGCACCCCATCTTCACCGGGGCGCACCAACCCAACCGGCTGGTCATCAAGCTGCAACCCGAGGACGGGCTGGAACTGCAACTCATGGCCGCCAAGGGCAGCGGCAGCAGCGATGCGCTGGCGCCGGTGTCGCTCGATCTCGATTTCGACAAGGCCTTCGCCAGCCAGCGCGTGGGTGGCTACGAGCGGCTGCTGCTCGATGCCCTGGCCGGGCGGCTGAACCTGTTCGTGCGCAGTGATGAGCAGGAACAGGCCTGGGCCTGGGTCGAACCGATCCTGCACACCTGGGCGGCCGACAGCATCGGCCCGCGGCCCTATACCGCGGGCAGTTGGGGGCCGGCCGCGGCCAGCGCGCTGGTGGCACGCGACGGCATGGTCTGGGCCGAAGAGGCCTGGTAGGCCCATCGCCACAGCACACGCAAACACAAGCCAGTACTCCAACCCATAGGTTTCGATGCATGATGAAAACGATGGATTCGGCCCGAGGTCTAGGCGCAAAGCACAGCCATGCTGGGTGGCATGGCGAGCATTTGCAACGACGACATCGGGTCGAAGGCGCGTTTTCATGCATTGAAATCTGTGGGCTGGAGTACTAGATGCTCGATCGCATTCGCGCCGCCCTGCCCGCCCTGCCGCCGGCTGAAGCCCGCGTGGCCAAGCTGCTGCTGGCCGACGCCCGCGGTTTTGCTACGTTGCCGGTGAGCGAACTGGCGCTGCGCGCGCGGGTGAGCAAGCCCACGGTGATTCGCTTTTGCCGCAGCGTGGGCTATGACGGCCTGGCAGATTTCAAGCTCAAGCTGGCCGGCAACGTGAACGAGGGCGTGCCCTTCGTTCACCGCAGCGTCGACGTTGACGACAAACCCGGCGACCTGATGGTGAAGGTGATCGACAACGCGGTCAGCGCGTTGCTGAAGTACCGCAACGCCGCGGCCAGCCATGCCATCGAACGCGCGCTGGCGGCGCTGGCACAGGCCGGGCGCAACGGCGCGCGCATCGAGTTCTACGGCGTGGGCAACTCGGGCATCGTGGCGCAGGACGCGCAGCACAAGTTCTTTCGCCTGGGCGTGAATGCCAGCGCGGTGAGCGACGGCCATGTGCAGGTGATGAGTGCGACCATGCTCAAGCCCGGCGACTGCGCGGTGCTGATCAGCAACTCGGGCCGCAGCCGCGACCTGATCGACGTGGCGGCCATTGCCAGGCGCAAGGGCGCCACGCTGATCGCCATCACCGCCAGTGGCTCACCGCTGGCGCAGGGCATGCAAGGCGGCAACCAGGTGCTGCTGGCCGCAGACCACCCTGAAGACCACGACCGCTACAGCCCGATGGTGAGCCGCTTGCTGCACCTGATGATCATCGACATCTTGACCACGGGCGTGGCTTTGCGGCTTGAAAGCGGCACGTTGCAGCCCTTGCTGCAAGAGATCAAGAAGAACCTGCGCGCCAAGCGCTATGTGGGTTCTTGAAGCGCCAGCAGTTCGGCCACGCCGTACAACTCGGCCAGTGCCTTGAGTTTGGCCGGCGCGCCCAGCACGGCCTGGGCGCCCAAACGCCGCGCGGCCAGCAGCACGGCCAGCGCCGAGGTGTCGAACTGCGCCAGGCCAGCGGCCCGCACCGACCAGGCCCCCGCCACGCCGGCCTTGGCCGCCAACTCAAGCTGCGCATGCACGGCGCGTGCTTCAACCAGCGTCAGCTTGGGCGGCAGGGCGAAGTCGGCCATGGCTGCGCTTCAGCTCTTGGCTGACTTGTTCTTCTCGGCCAGCTTGGTGATCAGACCATCGATGCCGCTGGTGCCGATTTCCTGAGCAAAGCTGTTGCGGTATTGCTCGACCATCCAAACACCCAGCACGTTCACGTCATAGATCCTCCACGACTCACCGGTCTTTTCAAGCCGGTAGTCAAGCTGGATCGGGTCGCCGCGGCCGCGCACCAGGGTGCGCACCACGATGTCGGTGTCACCGGGGCTGGCGCGCAAGGGGCGCATTTCCACGGCATGCTCCTTCACCTGCGTCAGCGCGCCGGCATAGGTGCGCACCAGCAAGGTCTTGAATTCGGCCTGCAACTTGGCCTGCTGCTCGGGCGTGGCGCCGCGCCAACTGCGGCCCACCACGGCAGCGGTCATGCGCGGGAAGTTCACGCTGGGCATGACCTTGGCATCCACCAGCGTGACGATGCGGCTCACGTCACCGCCCTGGATGGCCTTGTCGGCCTTCACGGCGTCGATCACATCGGTGGACAGCTTTTGCACGAAGGCGTCGGGGGCCACATCGGCCGCCGTGGCGCTCAGGGCCAGCGCGGCCAGGGCATGGGTCAGCAGGCGTTTGAACATGTCGAATTCATCCTTCAAATA